>CAYWYG010000005.1:38227-43636 GCA_964462335.1 uncultured Candidatus Saccharibacteria bacterium
ATCAATGAGCAACTCGGTGGCGTCGAGGAAGTGATCGACCTCCACGACAAATACAAAGACGCGGTAATCGTCCGCGTCGTCGAATGCGAGAAGCACCCCAACGCCGACAAACTCTCGGTTTGTCAAATAGACGTGGGTGATCATTCTCTAAAATCCAAAATCCAAAATCCAAAATCTACTGATTTTATCCAAGTCGTCTGTGGTGCGCCCAATGTCCACGCAGACATGTGGGCGATCTGGTTGCCGCCAGGTGCAACCGTCCCGTCGAGCTACGGCAAAGACCCCTTTGTGCTTGATGTACGTGAAATTCGGGGCGTCAAAAGCCACGGCATGCTAGCTGCCGCCGATGAGCTCGCCATAGGGTCGGATCATGCGGGGATCGTCGAATTAACAGATAGTGATTTCTCCCCATTGCAAGGTCCGTCTTTGCAACCAGGGGTAAGCTTTGCAAAAGCGTTTGGACTCGACGACACGATTATCGACATCGAAAACAAAATGTTTACGCACCGTCCTGATCTCTTTGGGCAACTGGGTGTGGCGCGTGAGATCGCGGGGATACTCGGGCATCGATTTAAGAGTCCAGAATGGTACTTGGAGGCGCAGAATGAAGAAGGAAGAAGGAAGAAGGAAGATGAGTTAGAGCTGGAAGTTTTCAATGACGCGAAAGCAGTTGTACCGAGATTTATGGCGGTGGCGATTCGTGATGTGGCAGTACGCCCGAGCCCGATGTGGCTACAATGCGAGCTGGTGCGCATGGGTACCAAGCCGATCAACAATATCGTCGACGCGACAAACTATATCATGCTCACGACTGCCCAGCCGACACATGCCTATGATTATGACACGCTCAGGTCGAGACCTGAGCAGAAGGAAGAAGGAAGAAGGAAGAAGGAAGAAAAAGTACTTGGTGTGCGGTTGGCGAAAAAGGGCGAGCTAATCACGCTGCTCAATGGCAAGACCTATGAACTAGATGAAAGTGATATCGTCATCGTCGACGGTGAAGGTCCGGTAGGCCTCGGCGGGGTGATGGGTGGCGGTAACAGTGAAGTCAGTGACGATACGACACATATCGTGCTCGAAGTCGCGACATTTGACATGTATGCTATTCGCCGTACCAGCATGCGTCATGGGCTGTTTACTGACGCAGTATCACGGTTCAACAAAGGACAATCGCCGCTGCAAAATGAAGTAGTGTTGCGTGAGCTGATGCAATTAGTGACGACTATTGCAGGCGGCGAACAGGCGGGCGAAGTGTGTGATATTAAGCAGTTAGAAGATGGCAAGTGGAATATGGCGGTTGAAATCGACGAAGAATTTATCAATGCACGGCTTGGGCTACAGCTACGTCGATCAGACGTACAAAATCTTTTGGAAAATGTAGAGTTTGGCATCTCAGATCAGCCATCTTCCAATAGCCATCTTCCAATAGCCAACATCCCTTTCTGGCGTACCGATATCGAACAACCCGAAGACATCGTCGAAGAAGTTGGACGACTCCACGGCTTCGACAAATTATATCGTGAATTGCCGCGCAGGAGTATCACGCTTGCCCGCAAAAACGAACTGCGCGAGGTCAAGACGAAGGTTCATGACAGTCTCTCGCGAGCCGGTGCGAACGAAGTCTTGACGTATAGTTTTGTGCACGAAAATGTCATGAGACGAGCCGAGCAGCACGTCGATCAGGCATTTCAACTGAGCAATGCGCTCAGTCCTGACCTGCAGTATTACCGCCTGAGTATCTTGCCGAGTTTGCTTGATCGTGTTCATGCCAATGTGAAGTCTAGTTATGATGAGTTTGTGCTGTTCGAGATCGGCAAAGGTCACAACAAAAAATATCATGGTGATGATGACAATGGCTTGCCTGCAGAGATGGAATTTGTCGATGCTGTATACACCAGCAAGAAACCTCTATCTGGCGCCGCATATTATCGTATGCGCCGGATGCTTGACCAGCTGGCCAGTGATCTTGGTTTCAAACTTACGTATGCCGCGATCACAGAACCACTTGATTTTCCTGTGACGGCGCCGTTTGACCTCGAACGCTCTGCACTTGTCCATACGAGTACGGGTGAGTTCGTCGGTATGATCGGTGAGCTTAAGTCGACGGTGCACCGAGCATTCAAACTGCCTGACTATACCGCCGCAATGACACTTGATCTTGATGGTTTGTGCAAGGCGCATTATGCAGCTGGCAGTACCTATATACCGCTATCGCGCTACCCGAGCGTGATGCAAGATATCTCACTCAAAGTTGCGAGTGACGTGAGCTACGAACAGATCTTCTTCTGTGCGCGCGATGCGCTCAAAACCAGCGACGATAAGGCTTTAGCGGTGTCAGTTTCACCGCTGAGTATCTACCAGTCGCCGGACGATACTGATCATAAGACCATCACTCTCCGCATCGAGATAACGAGCTACGAACGTACCTTGACTGATGGTGAAGTGACGACACTTCTCGACACCGTAGCTCACCACACTGCCGATGCCTTTGCCGCCCAGCGTATCTAATAAACACTAGATATTTTCTTCGTAATTTGATCTAATGATGCTATGTCACGCTCTCCCGAATTACACCCATGGCCTATGCAAGAGCATTGCAAGGACCCGAGCTCGACTGCCGAACGAGTTTTAGCTGAGCTGCATGGTGGAGCGCGTGGAGCAGAGCTTAGAGATCGAATATTGCGTGAAATCGGCCAGATGAACATGGCGACACCGTTGGCTATGTCGTTCGATAAATATAACCATTTCTTGTCATTAGCGAGGGGGAGGACAGGGAGTCGATTGGAGCATCAGGTTGCGATCGATGAGACATTGCCAACATGTAATATGATCGGCTGCTATCTCGCGATGCATACTTATATTGCATGTTTCACGACGTATATGAGGAAGAATATAAGAGCAGTTGCTTTGCCGTATTTGACATACAGAGATGATGCTACTCTGGAGCCGCATGAGTTAGAAGCGCTGATCGAAATGGCTCGTGATACCGAAGGAGAGATGCAGGGATGGTTTAATGATCTGCCGGAAGATCTCAAATGTGCTTTGCTCTATTTCGCTCAAGAACTTTTTTGTGATTATAGTGAGCCGCAACAGTCACTTTCCAATAATGAATTTTTGCTAGGATATGTGTTTGCGCTCACGGCGATCGATGATATTCGAAAGACATATGGTCGTTATTTTTCATCATCACCCTTCGCATTGTGATGCCTGATGTGCTCCTGTTGTATCTTGCGACGTACAGTAGCGAATAATTATCTAATACTCAAACACTGGCGAGCCAACCGCCGGTGTTTATGGAGTATCTTCCTGCCAAACTATTCAGAACAATGTGGTGTGCCAAGCAGACCATTATTGTAGATATCGAGGATACTAGCCCATAGTAATACCTGTGTGCGTTCGGCTTTGCTAAGCACACTAGTGGGCGTGTGATTTGACAACCATGTCTTTGCTGCGCTGAGAGTGGCGAGGACAGTAGGACTCATACTTGCGTTATTGTAGCGATTCAACTCAGATGCCATGTACTGGTGCGCAAGTGTGTAGTACGCATTGCCTTTTGGTGGAGTCCAGAATACCTGATACCATGTCTGACCGCTGCTCATAAACATCGCACTTGCACCACCGACATGCAACCATGTGTCATCATAGGGAGCTGGCCCAAATGAGCTGTGAGTTTTCCAGTAACCTTGAGTAAGTGTACAGCCAAGCACGCATGGGACAGTGACGGTAACTGTCTGGCTTGACGAGCCAGACACATGAGTATCATTAGTGACAAACTGTGCCGTGTTGGTCAATGCGTGATCACCGCATTCGGTATACATGACTGGTACGGTGTAATTGTAGGTGTGAGGGAGTGTGGCTACACCTGCGCAGAGCTGTCCAGGGGAGAGGGCGGCAAGAGTATCGGTGATAGTTGCGCACTCATCATTCTCTGTTGTTGGGTTACCAAATGTAACATCCGCCATAGCGCTACCGCTGCCGACGACGCCGGTTGTGGTTGCTGTCGCGGTATTGACACGAGCTGTTTTGTCGGGTAGAGATTGCGTGTAGGTGCAGGCAAGAGTCTGGCCGCCACCGAGCGCATAAGGGAATGTAACACCACAGCTGACGGGGGTGGTCGATGTGAGCCCGCTGATCTGGTCTGTGATACTTGTGATCATGGCAGCATTGGTCGGGTCAGGGTTACGAACGGTGATCGTACCGTTGACACCGTAGTTACTGTCGGTTGAATGTGCCCCTACGGTGACGTGATAGCCGAGGTTGTAGGTCTCGCCGCTTGCAAGCATGAGAGATGTTTTATCTACCGTTTTGTTGATCGTCCATGACCAATCGCGAGTATATGAGGTGCGTGCGGTTTTGTTGACCTGCACTTCATAATCGTAGCAAAACTCTACGTGGCTGAGGCCAGCTGGAGCTTCATTGGGGTTGTTTGGCGTCGTGAGATTTGTGTCGCCATAGGCTTCGGGATTGTAGATGTAGACATTTGATCCTTGATTGCCGCCTTTGACGATCACCGCATCCATGCTGAGCGTCGATGACCATGAGGCGAGTCCGCTACTTGTTGTCACTATAGTGACCGTATCAACTCCGTTGTCCAAGGTATATGTCCCACTTGCAGTATAGTGATCTGAACCGTGCGCATAGCCAAGCGATTCACATTTTATATTCATCGATTTATTGAGTACCGGTGTCACCGATGCAGCCGATACGCTGCCCGTCATGCCGAACAGCATCGCGCAAATTACGACGATTACACCTGCTATATTCTTACGCATACACCCCCTCCGTTATACGCACTAAATTGTAGTGAATTTATTATACTACTTATGCATACAAATATAATTATATTTTGAGTCATTGTGACTATGCTGCGCGAGTTGCTGGTCTAATAATATAGGGTAATCACTTGCTGATTGGGGCTATAATTATTGTATTAACTAGCTAGAGGATATATATGGATTCAGGCATAGCCAATTTACAGAAGATGATCCGACAGTTTGTCGATGAGCGTGAGTGGGATCAGTTTCACAACCCCAAAGACCTCTCGATCTCGCTCGCGCTTGAAGCGGCAGAGGTCATGGAGCATTTCCAATGGAAAAACGAAACCGAGATGCGCGCTCATATCCAGCATAAAAAGTCTGATGTCGCCGAGGAGATCGCCGATGTGTTTTATTGGGTGCTCCTGCTCTCAAACAAGCTAGACATTGATCTCGCAGATGCATTTAAGAAAAAGATGCAGCAAAACGCCGCCAAATACCCGATCGAAAAGGCCAAGGGCAATCACAAGAAATATACAGAACACCAGATAGCTACTTACAAATAATAAAAACAAAAAACGGGCCTACCGCCCGTAATCGTTTAAGCTAATGCTTTATTTTAACTCGTTAGTGTTACGTTGAATGGTACTGAAAC
>CAYWYG010000006.1:0-35335 GCA_964462335.1 uncultured Candidatus Saccharibacteria bacterium
AAAAGTCGTTGCTACTTGAAATCTTTGGGTTGAACCTCATTCTCAAAAACAAAAATGCGGTCGCTTCCAGCGACCCAAAATCTCATTCCCCCCAAGAAAACATTTGGTTTGCGCTCTGCGCAACCAAAGAAAAAAGAGCGCATTCGCGCTCAATTTCCGAAAAAAATCTGATTCTGGAGCCACGACCGGGGGTCGAACCCGGGACCTCATCCTTACCATGGATGCGCTCTACCAACTGAGCTATCGCGGCTTAAATATGTATTGTGATGGGAATATACTTACGTCGTTTCTGCGTAACACGACGCGCATGCGCTCTACGATTATTTGCGTTTCACGCAAGAGCTATCGCGGCTTATAAATAATTGTAAACGTGATGTACTTACTAATCATTGTGCATTACGACGCGCATGCGCTCTACGATTATTTGCGTTTCACGCAGGAGCTATCGCGGCAAATGATATTCTTTACAGATGATAATTGTAGCAAAGTATCCTTAATAAATACAGAGTATGTGGGTGGCTCACTCATATAAAAATGATCTTCTTTTGGAAGTTACTTTTATATAATATTAGAAGTAGGACATCTGTCGTTTTGCTCCATCTTCCGCTCGTTTGCTCAGAAAAATACCTACGGTGCTTTTCTTCGCTTCACTTGATACACCGAACCTTCCGCCTATCGGCGGATACGGTTCTCGAATCTATTTCAAAACCAAATTTATAGCCAGTCATTGTGACTGGCTATAAATTTGGTGCTGGAAGTAGGACTCGAACCTACGAAGCCCGAAGGCGGGAGATTTACAGTCTCCAGTGATTGCCGCTACACGATTCCAGCGTGCAAATTTGGAGCCGCTTCCCGGATTCGAACCGGGGACCTTCACTTTACAAAAGTGTTGCTCTAACCAGCTGAGCTAAAGCGGCATAAAATATGAAATGTACTCCGACTACAGTTCAGCTGGTTAGAGCAG
The DNA here is from genome assembly GCA_964462335.1 of uncultured Candidatus Saccharibacteria bacterium. Lineage (GTDB taxonomy): Bacteria > Patescibacteriota > Saccharimonadia > Saccharimonadales > Saccharimonadaceae > JAPUDQ01. The sequence continues at coordinate 965 of CAYWYG010000006.1, forward strand.
AATGCTGAATAAACTTTACTCGGCATTCGCCTCAGACAGCAGCTGAGCTAAAGCGGCGTATGAGTTAATGTACCGACATATTGTAGCAAATATGTCTGTTTCGGCAAAATGTGTTCACCTCAAAAATCTATAATCAATAATCCAAAATCTACCGATGCTATCACATCACGATCTTGCGTGGCTGCTGGACTTTTTGCGGGGCGCCAGGCGGTATAATCACTTTTGCGATCTTGTCGCGCATAGCAGCAGCCATTTCGACCTGCCCGTCGCGTTCATACGCATCGGCAAGAATAGCGACGCTTTGTGAGTTCGGTTCGAGCTCGACAGCTCGCTCGAGCGAGCTGATCATGGCTTTGCTATTGCCCAGTTTCTCTTGTACCTTCGCAAAGGCAATATGTCGCGCCGCGAGACCACCCTCAATACCAAGTGCCTGCTCAAAGGCAAGTGCAGCCTTCTCGTATTGGCCTGTCTCGTAGTAGATAAGACCGACATTGTGTAAGCTCGATGCACTGGGCTCAAGACTCTGCGCGATCTCGAAACACTCTATCGCATCTTGGTAGGCTCTCTGCTTTGCATATAGGATACCGAGGCGGTTATATGCAGTTGCGTTGCGCTCATCGACTCGTAAAATCGTCAGAAGCGCTTTCTCAGCGCGTAAATACTTGCGTTCTTTTATGCTGTCTTGCGCAACAGACCATAGTTTATCCATACGATTGGCAAATTTAGAAGAAAACACCTCCCCTGTTTCATCAGTTTTCTTCTGATACAGGAGGATCCATACACCTAGTCCCACCAATAGTATAAGACCGTACATTGCTGATAATTATACCACAGCTAAAGTGTTAGAGCGAGACGTAGTAGCTGTAGACGAACGTTTGCATTTGCCTCTAGCTTATCAATTGCCGTGACAATATGATCAAGTTGCCGCGTCATTCGTCGTGTTGGTGATTTTTTGTGGCCAAACATAACCACCTCACCCATAGTCCGTAAAAATGCAAGCGCCTTGCTGCGGTCTAACGCTATATCTGCCAGCATTGTAAGCCGCGTATAGGATGATTCCGTCACAAATGTCCGTGCAAGACGAATCATTTCAGCACAGTCAGCGAAGTATCCATCATCTTGTATGAGCCTGACTAATTTCGCAGGTTTACCGCCCGCGACAAACAATAATTGTCCGATTTTTATCTCATCTGTGATGCCTTGACGCGCGAGCAGTGCCACTGATTCATCGCGAGAAATCGGTCGTACTTCAATATGTGCAATACGCGACCGTATGGTCGGCAGGAGCATATTTGGCGAATGAGACGTCATAACAAACACGACGCGAGCTGGTGGCTCCTCAAGAAGTTTAAGAAATGCATTTTGCGCCGGTAAGCTCATACGTTCTGCCCCCGCAATGATCACTGTCAGGTGATGGTCGCGTATCGTACGAGTGTCGTGGTATAGCTGTCGAATCTGCTCGATTGTGATATCTCTATCGCCATCGGCGATGATTGTCATGACACCATCTGGATGATTATTGAGCGACGTTGCGATCGCCATGGCAAGCGTCTCGAGACCGCTTCCATCGTCACCACTCAGCAAAAGACCGGTCGCTGGATCTCGAACATATGCATCACACAACTGACGAGTTATGAGATGAAGTGAAAGATCAGGTGCAAATGTCATCGACAAGCCTCCTGAAATCTTGAGGTAATGGCGCGGTGAATGTTCGACGCGGTGATTCATCGACATCAGACGACGCATTACGCGGAATGGTAATCTCTAGCTCATACGCATGCAGGCATAACCGAGCAAGAGGACTCGTGCCTCCACCATATATCTCATCGCCCACTATCGGCATACCAATATACGCCATATGCACGCGAAGTTGATGAGTACGTCCTGTTGTCGGTTTGAGCCGCACGACCGTCATATCGCGCGAGCTACCCAGTACTTCATAGTGCGTCTGAGCCTGCTTGCCATTGGGATCAACACGGAAACTGCTCGGACGTTTTGGATTACGTCCGATAGGCACATCTATCGTCGCTTTTGGGTGGGCTGGCACGCCACGGACAATCGCGATGTAGGTCTTTTTCGCTTTGCGATCATGAAATTGTCGTTGCAAAAATGTCACCGTGTCTTCGTCTTTTGCGGCGATGATCACGCCACTCGTATCGCGGTCGAGTCGGTGAACAATTCCAGCGCGATTTTCGTTTGTATCAGGAGTAAAATGCAAGTGTCGACGCACAAACTCCGCGACCGTGAACTCGTCGGGCATGAGACCTTTTGCATGGCTCAGTACGCCCGATGGCTTATTCATGACGAGCACATGATCGTCTTCGTATATGACATCTACGTTGCCGTCGAGCACTGGTGGTTTGGGCGCTTTAACGGTCACTTCGTCATCCTCGCCAAGCTCAAAGCTGACTTTGGTACATACCTCGCCATTGACATAGACATGCCCTGCCTCGATAAGCTTTTGCCACTGCGCCCGCGAACGCTCCGACCAATACTGCGCAATATAGCTATCAAGCCGCATACACTATGTCTCGCGCCGCAATCCCACAGCTATTTGTACGCGCTCTAGTGTCTTGCCCGCTATCTCACGCATCGCCGCTTCATCAGCTTCAAGCTTATGCATAAGTATATCGTCATCGATCAGGTGATAAAGTTTTTGGAAATTCGCCAAAAATTCTTCGACCTTTTCTGCAACCGCCTTTTTCAGGTCACCATAGCTGGTGCGGCCTTCCCACTCAGCATTGACATGACCTTGGTCACGAGCGCTGAGCAGGGCGAGCAGCTGCAAGAGGTTGGTGATGCCAGGCTGCGAATCCCAGTCAAAATTGATCGTGCCGATGCTATCAGTCGCGGCTGACATGACTTTCTTTACAGCCGCTCCAGGCTCGTCCATGAGATTGATCTTGGATTTGGCGTCGGAGGCGCTCTTGCTCATTTTTTTTGCTGGGTCACTGAGACTGCGGATACGCAGACCGTTGTCGCGGCGGGCAAACTCAGATTGCTTGGCGGTAGCTTCAGGCACGACAAACAGATCACCAAACTTGTTATTCATCCGAATTGCGATATCGCGAGCGATTTCGAGATGCTGGAATTGGTCCTCGCCAACCGGCACCCATTTCGCCCCATAGAGGAGGATGTCAGCCGCCATCAGCACCGGATAGTCCATCAGTCCCATCGTAACACTGCCTGCATGGTCAGTTGATTTGTCTTTAAATTGAATCATGCGCTGCATCTCACCGACGTACGTAAAACAGTTGAGGATCCATGTCATTTCACTATGAGCAGGGATGTAACTCTGACGATAGATGTACGTATCTACGTCATTGATATCGAGTCCGGCAGCGACAAAATATTTGAGATTTTGCAATGTCTTGCCATAGAGCGCAGCATGGTCAATCGGCGTGGTAAAACTATGCAAGTCAGGTACAAACATATTGATCTGGTACTGACCAGCAAACTGTCGCTGCATCTCAACCATCGGTACGAATGCGCCGAGATAATTCGCCAAGGTTGGTTCTTCGTTACTACGAATTCCGGTTAAGATTGTCTCTTTCATCACCTCTATTATATACTATCGTATGATGAAAGTGTTTGACCATATCGCGATCATTTATAATCCGAAAAGTACCGGTGATGCGCCGAAATTAGCCAAGGACTTAGCGGACAGTATCAACGGACATTTTGAAGTGATCCAAAAGAAAGCAACACTCTACCCCACTAAACACGCCGGTGATGCCATCGACATCGCGGATGACGTGACGAGGCGGTGTAGCCGTCCGTTGATCATCTCTGTCAGTGGTGATGGCGGCTACAATGAAGTCATCAACGGCGTCCTGCGCGCCAAAAAACTTTTCCCTGCCCAACGTCCCGTGGTGGCCGTCATGGCGGCCGGCAATACCAACGATCACCAACGCGTCATGCGCGGTGACACCCCGCTCATTCGCCTCATCAAACAGCCTGAGCCTAAGAAAATTGATCTGATCAGCATCACCGCACGTACCAAAGATTTCGAACTGCTACGCTACGCTCATTCGTATATCGGCTTTGGTATCACGCCTGAGATCGGCCATGAGCTCAATCGCCATGGCAAGAGTCGCTGGCACGAAATCTGGCTGACGCTCAAGACTCTCAAAAACTTCACGCCCTATGCGATTGAACGCGATGGCGTCACAAAACTCTACGACAACCTGGTATTTGCGAACATCAATGAGATGGCAAAATTTATCAAACTCGACGAGAAAAACACGGTACACGACAACCAATTTGAAGTTATTGCTATCCACCACCGCGGCAAATTTCACCTGATACGCAAACTCCTCTCTGGAGTGGTCCATGGGTTCAAAAAACCACCGAGTTACCAGACGTATTCATTTACCACGATCGATGCCCAGCCCATCCAACTCGACGGCGAAATCGAAGAACTACCCGCCGGTTGCAGTGTAACCATCAAAAGTCACAACGATGCGATGGAGACACTCAACTGATATACGAACTGAATATGCAACTACGCATACACAGATACGCCAAATAACATTCCCTATTATAGATATCAACCTCTTGCGTAAGACCTCACAAAAGAGTCTACAGTGTTCTTAAGGATCTGTTGCTCGTCCTTACTAAGAGAAAACCACGTGCTTAGACCCATTAGAATGAATACTGCATCATTTAGTAATGACAGAAGTTCTTCTCCATTCTGAATATTTTGAGTATTGAAACGTCCAAACGGTTTTTGGATAGAAAGTTGAATAGCCTCATATTGAGCTGTTTCACCGATTGCTATTGCAGCTCTACTCAACACCATTTCAAATACAAAGCGTGCCAGCCTTTCATTGCGTGTACTTGTGTATCGTTCTTGGGTTGCAGGTATGTATTCATGCTGTGCCAATGTATTTAGCTCGACTATCTTCGGGCTGACTATTCCTAATGATCTCGAGAGTGTCGCAAGTAACGAGTCTCGATGGGCTGTGCCATAAATAATTGATGTTGGGATTCTACCTGTTGCAGGATCTACTAGACGTATAAATTCATTTCTTAATCGTTGGTCAGATGTATACAATATAGTAGTCGTAAGTATCTTACCTGCCGCACATGCTTCACGCACTCTATGACCCTTTACTGCGCTATCCATGTTTTTTATAGTCTGCCTAATGAATGATGTGGCCGATAAGGGAACTGTTCCAAAATGTAAAAATTCATTTTTCGCCGCTTCAACATCTCGATGCATGGTAGCGGCTGTTTTATTATCAACAATTCCTGATTCTCGATAGTTCTTTGCATCTGCAGTAACCACGATACAATCCTTCTCAATCAGTAAAGAACCAAGAGTATTAGTGTAATCAGTAAATGCAAATGGGTCCAACGCTGTTTTAACTCTCGCTGTCTGTAGTCAGAAATAACACTCAATTTTGCCGATGCATACTCCTTAGAATCTTTTCCGCGTAGAAGCCTGACCTGACCGAGGTGTTCAAGCGCTGACACCATATCACTTGTTTTATTTATCCCTTCCAAAAAACTAGACTATTCGGCTTAATAACTGAGGCTGTAGCACGGGCATGTTCAGCTGTGCCATGGCTATTGAAAACTACTTTTATGTCCAACAGTTCCAGTACATGACCGTACTCAGCTAGTGGGCTATGTTCTGCTAATTCTTTGCCGGCTACCATAAATATATTATAAAACATAAACCACTATAGGTCTACATCTATGTGGGTATTTTTATGGAATAACGTAAAAAACAGGCTCATTAGCCTGTTTTTTACACCTAAGTATTTGTGCCTAACGCTTTGAGAACTGTTCGCGTTTGCGGGCAGAGCGAAGACCGTATTTTTTGCGCTCTTTTTCGCGTGGGTCTCGTTTCATGAGACCGGCTTTTTTGAGCGTACCACGGAGACTTTCGTCCATCTCGCTAATTGCCTTACTGATGGCGAGCTTGCAGGCATCGACTTGACCGCTCATACCACCGCCGCTGACGACAATACTGATGTCGAAATCTTTCTGCTTGCCGATGAGGGCGAGTGGATCAGTAAGTTCAGCGACCAATGTCTTGTTGCCATCGAGGTATTCTTCGGCAGTTTTGCCATTGACCGTGACGTTACCTTTGCCACCCATCAGGCGAGCGCGTGCCGTTGCACTTTTGCGTCGTCCAAGACCGTAAAAATATGTGTCAGATTTTGCCATTATTGTGCGTCCTTTACCTTAACTTCAACTGGCTTTTGGGCAGTGTGCCCGTGGTCAGCACCGGCGAATACGCGGAGGCGTTTCATACGCTCAGCGTGCAGTTTGTTGTGCGGGATCATACCAGCGACAGCACTTTCAATCATCTTTGCAGGATTGTCCTGACGCATGGTTGCAAGCGACGTCTCTTTGAGACCACTTGGGAAACCAGAGTAGCTGTAGTACATCTTGTCAGACTCTTTGTTGCCTGTCACCACTGTATGAGCAGCATTGATAACCACGACATTGTCGCCGTCATCGATATTTGGCGTGTAGGTAGGCTTATATTTGCCGGTAAGACGAGTTGCGATGAGACTCGCGACACGACCTAGCGGTGCAGTCGAAGCATCGATCACGATCCATTTGTGATCGACATCACTACCTTTGAGAGAAAATGTCTTCATATTAGCGGTCTCCACTCTTTCTCACGCTGACAGTCGGTTTGTGACTCAGGTGCTTGTCAGCTGCCGCAACTTTACGAGGCGCAGATTTGACGTTTGACGTTGGACGTTTGACGGTAGATGGTTTGCCTGTCTTCGCTTGGGATGATGCTTTTACAGATGATACTTTCGTCTGGGATGAGGTCTTGTCTTTACTTACTTCTTCCTTCTTCCCTCTACCCTCTCTGTTGAGTTTATCCACAAACGAAACACTGGCCATCTGTGCATTGTCACCGACGCGCAGACGAGTTCGTGTGATGCGTACATGTCCGCTGACACGGCCATTCATCTGAGGTGCGAGCTGGTCGACAAGTGTCTTCATAGCAGTTTGGTTGTCCAGCGCTGAGAGTACGCCTCGTCGTGATGCGAGATCACCGCGCTTGGCTTTGGTAATAATCGGTTCGATAAACGGCACGAGTTCTTTTGCTCGAGGCAATGTCGTCTCGATAGAACCGTGCTCGATCAAGCTGATCGAGAGTCCACGCAGTAACGCGAGGCGTTGTGCGCTATCACGGTGCAGCTTGCGACCTTGGTATCCATGTCTATGCATTACGCAACTCCTTTCGTCGTTGCAATGTTCAGTTTACAGTTTACAGTTTTCATTGGTTGTATCTGTCTGTCGACAGATGTATTTTTGAAAACTGATACCTGTTCATTCATTGTGAATTGTGAATTGTGAATTGTGAATTGGAGCATAGCGACTAGAACTCCATCTCCGCCAATTTTTCTTTGACTTCATCGAGTGCTTTACTGCCGAAACCTTTGAGCTCGCGTAGATCAGTTTCACTGAGTGTCACGAGATCATTGATAGTGCGAATATCGTTGTTGATAAGCGCGTTGGTGGTACGAGCGGTCAGGTTGAGATCCTCGATAGGCGTCATGAGCTCGGCATCGCTACTGTCGTCACGGCCACCAGGAGTAGGTGCTGATTCGACACGCGTGCTCCCTGCAAGCGCAGTATATTGATTGATGAGGATTGCAGCTGCCTCTTCGAACGCATCGCGTGGCGACATACTGCCATCAGTGTCGATCGTGAGGAGAAGCTTGTCGAGATCGGTCGTCTGACCAACACGAGTATTCTCGACTTTGTAACGGACACGTAGGACAGGGCTAAAGATCGCATCCAGTGCAATCATGTCGCTGTGCAGACGCTGAGCGCCAGATTCTTCGATCGTACGATAGCCACGACCCGTCTCGATGACAAGATCCATGACGACAGATGCCTTTGGATCATCGATCGTGCAGATCACCGCATCAGTGTTGACGATCTCGATGTCGTCAGACAGTTTGATGTCAGCAGCAGTGACACTACCAGCACCTTTTTTCTCAAGCCGAAGCTCGATCGGGCGGTCATTGTGCGCACGGACACGAACATTTTTGAGATTTAGCATGATGTCAACGACATCTTCTTTGACGCCTTTGATCGTAGTGAATTCGTGTGTCGCACCTTCGACGCGGAAGGCAACGATCGCGGCGCCTTCGATACTGCTGAGCAGCACGCGACGCAATGAATTACCGAGTGTCATACCGTAGCCAGTGTGAAGAGGCTCGACGACGAAGGTCGCGCTGGTCTTGCTGTGGTCATCAACTTTGGCAAGACTTGGGTTGTGAATAGCTTGTGACATAGTGATAGTCTCCTCCTAGGGTTAGCGCGAGTAGTACTCGACGATTAGTTGTTCATTGATATCTACTTCTGCTTCATCACGGATCGGTAGACCGGTGATAGTGACGGTGAGTTTCTTGATATCACTCTTGAGCCAGCTCAAAGGTACTTGAGACGTGTTTTTGATGACATCGTCAATGCGGACAAAGTAATCGCTCTTGGTACTTTTTGGGCGAACGGTGATCACGTCACCGATATTGACACGAATCGATGGGATATCGACACGACGGCCGTTGAGCAGGAAGTGACCGTGGGTGACAAGTTGACGTGCACCACGGCGGCTCGTACTGAGTCCTGCGCGGTAGATCACGTTGTCAAGGCGTCGTTCGAGAAGCTGGAGTAGGATTTCGCCTGATTTGCCTTTGCTGCGGTTGGCGTCACTCATGAGACGAGCAAATTGCTTCTCAAGAAGACCATAGGTGCGGCGAACCTTTTGCTTCTCTCGCAGTTGTGTCGCGTAGAGGCTTTGTTTGCCCTGGCGGCCACCGCTGTGCTGACCTGGAATACCAGATTTTTTCGCCATGATTTTGTGCGCTTTGACATGCAACGCGTACCCTTCACGGCGAGATTGTTTGACGATAGGGCTTCGATCTCGTGCCATTAGAACGCTCCTTTCAGTCGCTTGGCAGTTAGAGGATGACTATTGTCTTGTGGCTTTGCCATATTCCATTTGCCATATTCCATTTGCTGATGTCGAATACGATGAGACATACCTAGGCTCTCCTCTGTCGTTTTGGACGGACGCCGCCATGCGGCACGCCGGTTACATCGCGGATACTATCGACACGAATGTCAAAGTTTTGCATGGTACGAATCGCCGCATCACGGCCCAATCCCACACCGCTGACAAATGCGTCAACCGATGCGAGGCCATACTGGCTTTTGGCGATCTCAGCGGCTTTTTCGGCAGCAACCTGAGCAGCGTAAGCGGTGCCTTTTTTGCCACCACGAAATCCACAGGCTCCCGCCGAGCTTGCGGCGATGACGTTGCCTTTTTTATCGCTGAGGCTAATGATCGTGTTGTTAAATGTCGCTTGGATGTGCAGCTGACCTGCGGGCACAGAGCGACGAGTTTTCTTGCGGCTCTTTGGAGCAGCTTTTGCAGTATCTGCTGGTGCAGGAGCATCGACGGAGACTGCTGGGGTAGTTGATTCTTCAGTCATATTGCCTTCCTATGTCTTCGTTGCTGCTTTAGGTTGAGCGCCGCCGACTGCGATACGTTTGCCACGGCGAGTACGACCGTTGGTACGAGTACGCTGACCGCGTGACGGCAGGTTACTCTTGTGACGGATACCGCGGTATGAACCAATGTCTTTGAGGCGCTTGATATTACCAGTCACGACACGCTGCAAGTCACCTTCGACGGTGTAATGGCTATCGATCTCATCACGGAGCTTTTTGAGCTCAGCTTCTGACAGATCTTTGACGCGAGTCGTCGGATCGATCTTGGTTGCGTCACAGATACGAGCTGCGTGAACTGGCCCGATACCGTAAATGTAGCGTAGGCTAATCTGTACTTGTTTCTGGTCAGGAATGACCACGTTTGCGATGCGTGCCATATTACGCTCCCTCCGGTCGCTTGGCAGTTGGAATGTGGCTATTAGCTATTGGCCCCGCCATCTTCCATGTGCCATTTTCCATATGCTGATGCTGAGTAAAACGAAGCATTTTTCAGCCCTGCCTTTGCTTGTTCTTGGGTTTCTTTTTGTTGATGACATAGAGACGACCTTTGCGGCGAACCAATTTGTCGCCTTTGAGATCAATCTTTTTGACGCTTGCGCGTACTTTCATGCCGCTGGTCTCCCATTAAATTTATCGTCTTTCAGTCGGAAGCTGATTCTGCCCTTTGTCAGATCGTAAGGGGTTAACTCAACCTCGACCGTATCACCCGGCACTAACCTGATGTAGTGCTTGCGCATCTTACCTGACACGTGGGCGATGATTGTGTGGCCGTTCTCAAGCTCGACACGAAACTGAGTATTAGGCAGTGCTTCCACCACCTTCCCAACGAGTTTAATGACTTCTTTGTTCGCGACCATACGTTACAAACATCAAGTATACCTGAAATTACTCCTCAAGTAAACCCCTATACGATAGATAATCTCGCAACGCGATGTAATGCGCTGATTATAGCATAATCAGCGTGGGATATGGAATATGAAAAATGAAATATGAGGCGAAAAATAAAAAACACCCTATGGTGTTTCGTCATTTTCTTTGGAGAGGCGTAGACACGCCAAGTAGTAGAGCCCGCGCTGGGCGGAGTGAGTTGGTGACCTTGTATCTAATACCACCCCCTCACTCCGCCGATCAGCGGGAAGTTCATGGCGGTGGCGGACGGGGGTCGAGGCCGCCCGCCACCGCGTCTCGGAGGGGTTGTGACCCCGATACACGTTGCTTGTACGTACAACACGTTATCGGGGACGGAGGCGAGCTGACGATTTCTGTCGTCTGCTCGCCTGTGTGGGCGGCGATACCTTCGCCGCAAGGTTTCCGCCCCTCTCGGGGCGGAGTCGGAGTTCGTCAGGCTGACGGCGATGTCAGCCTGACGGGGTGAAGGTGGAGGCGAGGGTGAAGGTGGTGGTCGAACCGCGGATACGGCAGGACATCTTTTTTCGTCTCCTTTTGCCCGCTTGCACGGGCGTCGTTCCTCATGTGAATGACGAGAGTCAGAGACCCTCTCGTCGGATGGGGTTCGCGAAAAGCCTCCCCTACGTTGGCACGCTCGACGCGTGCCCGAATCACTAGGCTGCGTCTGCAGTCTGATGATCCTTTGTCAGTATATGTAGATACCATACACTCGCAACGGACCATCAAACTTCCTTCTTCCTTCTATCTCATACTACTTGGCATGTAAATGTGCTACAGGAGTATAGTGAGGTAACTCAAACCAACTCAACTATTAGCTTACAAAGTATTTTGCCTGAGTGATTACGATATGTCAACAATATTATTACCTGAGTCTCAAACCTCGCCGACACGCAATTGGCCGTGACGGCCAGCTCGCTACCAAGGCGAAGGCTGTAGGTAATTGGCGGATGCGAGCTATTTGCGTGGAGGGGAGGTTTGAGAATCGGGTTATTATTGTGTCAAAAAATGTGTGATCGGGTGGGGCGGCTAGTAAAAGCCCGCCCCACCCTGTCGGATACCACAATGGTCATGGGCCATGTCGGCTCGAAAGCGACGACCTCGTCCGATGGTTACCGAGATGGCAGCATACTCGCTGCCGGAGTTATGACAGGATATCACATCAGCACATGGCGGAGTGACCCTATCACGTTAACCCGTTGCTCCCGGTAGTATGCGCCAGGGCTTCCCCTGGCGGACTTGCCGAAATATCCGCGCTCAGGACGCGGTGATGGGTCGCACTTCTGGCGGCAGTCACGCCGCCAATGCCTTCCGATTCTTCGCGGGACTCTCCCGCTGGTGGGCGGCGTGTACAAGATCGACAGTTCGGAGAAAGACGTCGATCCCCACCGACCGGTAATATGGGTGTAGTGCCCAGTCCGGTCTTACGGTCGCTGGTTCTTCCAGCACTCGTACGACTGATGTACAGTGCGGCATCTTTTCTTTCGTCAGACATGAGTTCGTACCTGGCAGAGTAATATCACCGCTTTTTTACTATACCACTAATGCAACTACTTCTAAAATCTACTCTTAATACTGGTCGTAGGTGACCATTAGGGCCCGCGAGTTCACCTGCCTGAGCGTCTCGAGTGCGACTGAGACGACGATGAGCAGCCCTGTACCACCGATAGCGAGGTTGGCAGCTTGGATACCGAGCTGAGCAAAGATGTATTCAAAGATAAACGGCAACACCGAGATGAGCCCGAGTGCGATCGAACCAAACAGCGTCAGACGAGTCACTGTCCGAGCCAAGTAGCGTTCGGTCTGCACGCCAGGACGGACGTTTTCGATGAAGCCACCCTGTTTTTGGAGGTTTTCGGCGATTTCGTTGCTATTGAAGACGATACCTGTGTAGAAATAGGTAAACGCCACGACGAGGACAAAATACGCCACCGGGTAGATAAACGTCGTCCAATCATTGCTCAGGCCAAACACCCCAGGTTGCGGCGTCTGAAACCAGCGCACGAGGTTTTCACCGAGGGATTGCCACTGAGGATTTTGCGTCGAACGTAACACCTGACCGATAAATGCTGGCAACGCGAGAAATGCTACGGCAAAGATGATCGGGATTACGCCTGCGGTGATCAGTTTGACTGGCAGGATGCTCTGTACGCCACCATAGGCGCTGTTGCCGTGGACACGTTTGGCATAATTGATGGTGATGACGCGCTGCGCTTCGTTGATCTTGACGAGGAAATACAGCACGATGATACCGATCACGCCGATCGCGAGAGTCACCCAAAATGCCACACCACTCAGCCACGGTACAGTAAACCAATTGAAGACATTGAGCGCGTCCTCTGGTTTCGTGACCGTAAAGAGTGAGCTCCCGATTGTCCCGAGGGTTTGCGGCAATTGCGAGACGATACCAGCAAAGATCAGTAGCGATATACCATTACCCACGCCCTGCTCTGTCGCCAGCTCTCCGAGCCACATCATCATCATAGCGCCAGCAGTCATCGCCGTCACGGCAACTACCCATTCCCATATCGACATCGTATTGAGCACTGCAGTAGAGCCTGCGAGGACTGATTGACGGATGATAAAAATAAACGCGATAGATTGCAAGATAGCCAGCGGGAAGGTAATCATACGCGTCCATTGGTTGATCTTGCGGCGACCAGTCTCGCCGTCTTTGTGCAATTCCTCGAGCTTAGGAATAGCCTTTGTGAGCAGCTGTGTGATCACGCTCGCGGTGATGTAGGGGCTCAGACCCACCATGACGATACTCAGACTTGCCAGCGCACCACCACTCATGAGATTGAGGAAACCGCCAAACTGGGATGATTGCAATGCATTGTCGATGATCGTGCGTAGTTGCGTCGGCTCAGCAAGTGGTATCGGTACGTGTGACAAAAATCGATAGACGATGATTATAGCAAATATCGTGAGTAAGCGCCGCTGCATATCGCGGTTTTTCAGAGACAACAAAATAGTTTTCCAATTCATTGTTTACTATTGTAGCAATAAAGAATGATAATTTATAGTTTGTGTGTTTACAATTTACAAGAAATTTTCAGTTTACAGTTCACATCAGGATATTTTATCGATCACAAAGATAATTGCCCATAAAAATAGTCAAGCCCGCCCCTCGTGAGGAGCGAGCCCGACTGCTTGATGCTATCGGGCTGCTCTACTCACGCGAGTGGCGGGCTAGTAGCGGGGCACTGCAGCGGGCTTGACGCATACGGCCAAGTGTGAGTGCACCTTCAACGCTGGGACTTATCCTGTTCGAGCCGTCTAGTACCCTCTCCATATAGGTTGCTATGTCTTCGCCGAGATCGGCGATCCGACCATTTCTGCAACGCACTATACCATCTGCGCCGCAGAAACCCAGGACGGTGTCCAGCATTTCGTCGCTGGTGCGGCAGACGGTCATTTTTCCCCAATTGCGATACGTGGTCACAACGACTATCCATGCACCCGTCTCAGCTAGCATGATCTTGACATCGCGCAGCCCATTGACACGACCTCCGAACATGACAATGACACGGGTCATGCTCTTTCGCGGCCCCAAGGGTTTCATATCCCCCATGTGGTCGACCGACACAACATCCTTCACGGCAGTTCTGAAGGGTTGTGTACCGTCTGTTGTTATCAAACGCTCGAATTGTCCTCCTATTTCTGCCGTATAGAGCAAGAATTCTGCGCTAGCACTGAGTGGGTCTGTCCATATCGGGTCACTCCCCTCCTGAAGTATGTACATCCGTACGGGCATGCCCGAATTTGGATACATGCCTACATGACAAACTTATAGTACAACTATTTTACCTGTAAAGTAAAATCCGCCACGCAATGTGACGGATTTCGTGTATATATGACAATATATGTGCCGGTAAAAGTGAGCTGTTACGCGCGCTCTTCCTTCTTCCTTCGTCCTTCTACCTTCCCAGTAGTGAGCTCTCGAGATGCAGCAATTGCTGCAAAATGCAAATTCTCTAGAGTCTACTACTGGGCCTTCTTCTCCCTTTTACTCACTGGCAATGTTGGCACAGGCACAGCTTCAAAACTACCGCCGGCTTTTTTGAGAGCTTCGACGACACTTGCGCTCGCTGATTGGACTTTCACAATTGCTTTGCCGGTATAGTCACGGCCATTGCGGGCGGCGATAACTTTCACCGTGTGATATGGTGTGGTGATCAGTCTAGCTTCGTAGAGCGACATATTGTCGACAGTTGTACCCTTGACGTCAGATAATTGATCGAGATAGACAACTTGCGCCTTGACACGAAGGCTCTTAAACCCACGAGCTTTTGGCACAGCTTGGACGAGCTGGCGTTGGCCACCCATGAAACTGGCGCCAAATTTCTTGCCTGTACGAGCACCCTGACCCTTGGTGCCGCGGCCAGCCGTCTTGCCTTGGCCTGCGGCGATACCGCGTCCGACGCGTTTGCGACTACGGCTCGCTGTGACTTGTAATTCATTGTATTTCATAGTGATTTCTTCGAAATCAGGAGTATGAGGTATGGAGTATGAAGTATGGGGTATTTTCCTTACTACTTACTACTTACTACTTACTACTTTTCTCGTCTCCTTTCTTCTCGTCAGCCTTCTTGACAGAGGCGGCTTTCGCCTGGGATACTTTGACGGTTGCAGGTGCTTTGGCACCGTGTTGCCATTCGTCTTTCGGTACAAGTGAGCGAAGTGCTTCGATCGTTGCGTAGGCGACGTTCACCTTGTTACTTGAGCCAAGTGATTTGCTGAGCAAGTTGGTGATACCACTGACACCGATAATGTTACGAACCACACCGCCGGCGATGACACCTGTACCAGGTGCTGCTGGTTTGAGCAACACGCGTGCACCGCTGACTTTGACTTCGACTTCGTGTGGAATGGTCGATTTGTGGACGGGGATCTGGATAAGATGCTTCTTAGCGACATCGGTTGCTTTTTGGACAGCAACTTGGACATCAGCACCTTTGCTCACGCCGACACCGACGCGACCTTTTTTGTCACCGACGACGACGAGTGCTTTGAAGCGGAAGCGACGGCCACCTTTGACGACACGCGCCACACGATCGACACCGATAACGATCTCTTCGAAAATCTTCTCTTCGCGAGGTTGACCCTGAGTGCTCAGGCGGTCATTGCGTCGTCCGCCACGGCGATCGTTGTTGCCGCCACGAGGAGCGCGTGATTGATTCTGTTCGGCCATGATTAAAACTCCAATCCTTCCTGACGCGCCGCGTCTGCAAGCGCCTTGAGGCGTCCGGCATAGGCACGACCATTACGGTCAAATACGACTTTGCTGATTTTCTTCTTCATCGCTTTCTTGGCGATGTCCGCACCGACGAGTGCTGCACGTTCGGTCATCGTACCTTTGGTAGATTTGTTGCCGACAGTCGTTGCAGCGACGAGGGTTGCACCAGCGATGTCATCGATCAATTGTGCTGAGATATGCAGGTTGCTCACCGTCACTGTCAGGCGTGGTCGATCAGACGTGCCGCTCACACGAGCGCGAACGCGACCTTTGCGCAGTGCGCGACCAAGTAGTTTGTGGGATAGATTACTCATGATTATTTACCTGTCTTTCCGGCTTTACGCAAGATAGTCTCGTCAGCATACTTTATACCTTTGCCCTTGTATGGCTCAGGTTTCTTGAGGTCACGAATCTCTGCCGCAACCTGACCAACGCGTTGTTTGTCGATACCGCTCACGGTGATTTCCATCTTGTTGGTGGTGATCTGCACGCCCTCAGGCGCTTTGTATTTGACCGGGTGGCTAAACCCGAGCGCAAGCTCGAGGTCGCTGCCCGCCATACCGACGCGAAAACCGACGCCGTTGACTTCTAGTCTTTTCTCAAAACCTTTGGTAACACCTGTCACCATGTTTTGGATAAGCGCGCGCATCAGACCGTGCTGGCTACGAGCGACTTTGCTCTCGTCCTTAGGCGAGACTGTGAGAGTACCGTCTGCGACTTTTACGTCGACTGCTGGTGTGATACATTGTGTCAATGTGCCCTTTGGCCCCACCACGACAACGTCACCAGAGTCAACCGTGATTGTCACACCTGACGGAATCTGTATGGGTAGTTTTCCGATTCGACTCAGACTCATTTCTTTGAGTAGAAGATAGATGATAGATTTTGGATTTTAGAATGATACATTCCTATCCGCTATCTTATATCTATGCTTCGCTCCTTTCGTTATTATTACTTATCATTTTGTTGATGCGATCTCTTCTATAATCCAAAATCCATCATCCAAAATCTACTATTAATACACCTTACAAATCAACTCACCACCGAGGCGTTGCTTCCGGGCTTCGACATCGGTGAGGATGCCTTTGCTCGTGCTGACTAGCATGATGCCACGGCCACTTTTCACAAATGGTATCTCTTTGGCCCCGCTGTAGACACGACGACCTGGGGTACTGACGCGCTGGATCTCAGTAATCGCAGGATTTGTGCCTGATTCATATATGGTGATGATCAGCGAATCGCGTGGCGTGCCTTTTTCAGTTTGCACATCAGTGAGGTAGCCGGCTTTTTTGAGTTGGGTTGCGACCGCAAGTTTTGTCTTGCTGATCGGCATGCGCACTTCGTGTTTGCCCGCGGCAATTGCATTACGGATGCGGGTAAACATATCTGCTATAGGATCGGTAGATTGTAGTGCCATAATTACCAACTCGCTTTCGTTACACCAGGGATTTCTCCCTTGCTTGCTCGTTCACGGAACTCGATACGACTGATGCCAAATCGGCGCATGTAGGCGTGAGGACGGCCAGTCACATTGCAGCGGTTTTTCCAACGGGTTGTGCTGGCGTTGCGAGGCAATTTGGCGAGACCTTCGTCATCACCTGCTGCCTTCAACTCCGCACGCTTGGCGGCGTATTTCTGGATCATTTTCTGACGCTTGAGATCGCGAGCGATCATTGATTTCTTTGCCATTATTTCGCTCCTTTCTCTGCGTTTTTCTCAAATGGCATCCCGAATTTCTCGAGTAGTGCGCGACTATTACGTGGGTTCGATGGCTGGATCACAAAAGTGATCTGCATACCGTGAAGGGTGACAGTGTCTTCAAATGTCAGCTCAGGAAAGATCGACTGCTCGAGCAGACCGAGATTGTAGTTACCTTTGCGGTCAAAGCCTTTGGCGCCGACGCCGTGGAAATCACGGACGCGTGGCAGAGCGACATTGATCAGACGATCAAGGAACTCATACATGTGTGCACCACGGAGTGTCACGCTGACACCGACGCGGTTGAGACCTTTGCGAATCTTGAACGTTGCGATAGACTTCTTAGCCATGCGGTCGATCGGCTGTTGACCAGTGATCTTGCGCAGCGTCGTCACCACCATCTCGTGATGGCGCTTGTCGTCTTTGTGCTTGCCGATACCGACACTCACGACGATCTTGTGAAGTTTTGGCACTTCATGCACGTTGGCGAGCTCAAGCTCTTTTTGAAGTTCGGCGACGTATTTTTCCTTGTACAGGGACTTAAGACGAGGAGACGTCTGTTCGGCACGAGTTATTTTCTTTTCAGCCATGGTTATATCTCCTTTCCTGTCTTCTTTGCAATACGTGATTTTTTACCTGATTTGTCGAGTTTGTAGCTGAGGCGAGTGGTTGTACCTTTTTTCTCATCAGTTACAAGTGCGACTTTGCCGGCAGCCAGTCCAACATGAATCTCTTTGGTGCCACCACGCGGATTGAGCTGACTCGGTTTGACTTTGCGTTTGACGACACCGATGCCGTCGACATAGACTTTTTGGTCCGCGACACTTGTCTTTACGACTTTGCCTGTCTTGCCTTTGTGGCTCCCTGCGATCACTTTGACGAGATCACCTTTGTGAATCCTGAGTTTCTTCATTCTTCCTTCTTCATTCTTCCTTCTCATCATAGTACCTCCGGTGCAAGGCTGATAATCTTCATGTAGCCCATGTCACGAAGTTCGCGAGGTACAGGCCCGAAGACGCGAGTTGCGCGCGGGTTTTTGTCGTCAGCGATGATGACCGCCGCGTTTTCGTCGAAACAGATCGTACTACCGTCTTTGCGCTTGATCTTATCAGTTGTGCGGACGACGACTGCTTTGACCACAGATTTCTTTTTGACGTTGCCCGTTGGGCTCGCTTCTTTGACGCTGGCGACGATGATGTCACCGACGCGGGCATAGCGTCGACGCGTGCCACCAAGGACGCGGATACAGAGGATGCTTTTGGCACCACTGTTGTCGGCGACTTTGAGGCGTGATTCTTGTTGGATCATGACTCACTCTCCTTTGCCTCAGCTTCAGCTGCGGCTTTAGCTGCAGGAGCAAGTACTTCCTCTTCATCTTTGAGCTCAACTTCGGCATGGCCAGCCTCGATCACGCGAGATAGCGTCCAGCTCTTGGTCTTGCTGATAGGGCGACATTCAGCGATCTCAACTCGATCACCTTTTTTCGCTTGATTTGCTTCATCGTGAGCGACATATTTGCGTGTCACCGAGTACTGCTTGCCGTAGACTGGGTGAGTTTGACGACTTGTGACGCTGATAACGATGGTCTTGTCGGTAAGATCACTCGTCACGATACCAATAATTTTCTTAGACATTTGACTTCTCCTTGTGCGCTTTCTCGGCATTGATCTTCGTCAAAGTACGAGCGATTTCTTTGCGCGTCATGCCAATTACTCGAGGATTTGGCAACTCGTTGGCAGCCAATGCACGACGATAGTCGCTCGCTTCTTTGCGCAACTCTGCCAACTTCGACTGTAGGTCGACTGGTTTAACTTCTGGTTTTTTCGCCATCATAACGCTCCTTTCGTCGCCTTAGGAGAAATATGCAATATGGAATATGAAATATGGGAAATCGCAGAAGTTGCAGCTAACCCATGTTTCATTTTTCTTATTTCATTTTTCATGATTTTAGAACTCCTCCCGTGCGACGAATCGTGTCTTGATAGGCAACTTGTGGCTGGCAAGGCGTAGTGCCTCGCGAGCAGTTGCTTCATCGACACCTTTCATCTCAAATAACACAGTACCCGTCTTGACTTTGGCGACAAAGAACTCTGGGTTACCTTTGCCGCTCCCCATCTTGACATCCTGTGGCTTGCGCGTGACAGGAGTGTGCGGGAAGATACGGATCCAGATCTTGCCACCACGCTTGATATGGCGAGTCATCGCTTGACGAGCAGATTCGATCTGGCGGCTCGTGACACGCTCGTTGGTCAAGCTTTGGAGGCCGTAGTCACCAAAGGCCACATAGTTGCACGCGGTCGCAACGCCATCGTTTTTGCCCTTACGGACTTTGCGATACTTGGTTTTCTTAGGCAGCAACATATTACACTCCCTCCGGTCGCTTGGCAGTTGGAATATAGCTATTGGCTAATGGCGTTGCCATCTTCCAATTGCCATCTTCCAATAGCTGATTTTGAACTAGGTGAAAAATCATGATGTTCTCTCCCCCTTGTAGATCCAGACTTTCACGCCGATGATACCGGCACCTGGCTGCATCGCACGTGCGCAGTGGTAATCGACATCGGCACGAAGTGTGTGCAAAGGCACCGAACCCTGGATGATCTTCTCGCGGCGGCTCATCTCAGCACCATTCAGACGACCAGCCACCTCGATACGGATGCCTTTGGCGCCAGCGTTCATACTATTCTGTGCTGCCATCTTAGTCGCCCGACGGAAGTTGATGCGGCGCTCGAGTTGGCGAGCGATGTTCTCAGCCACGATCTTGGCGGCGAGCTCAGGGCGTTTAACTTCTTCGATATTCACGCGAACTGTTGTCTGCATGATCTTTTCGATCTCATTTTTCAGCTCGGCAACGCCTGCACCACCGCGGCCAATCACCACGCCTGCTTTGGCGGTGTGGATCGTGACCGTTGTCATGTTGGCACTGCGCTCAATCTCGATGCCGTTGATCACGGCACGAGTCGCAAATTTGTCTTCGACAGCGCGGCGCACTTTGATATCTTGCACGAGCCAGCCTGCAAAATCGCGTTTGCCAGCAAACCATTTGCTGCGCCAGTTTTTACTGACCTGAAGACGCATGCTGATGGGATTGACTTTTTGACCCATTAGGCAACTCCTTTCGTCGTTGCAATTTTCAATTTACAGTTTACAGTTTTCATTGGTTGTATCTGCGTTGCAGATAAATGTTTGAAAACTGATACTTGTGAATTTATTGTGAATTGTAAACTGTGAACTGTAAAATTACTCATTTGATTTCTCCTTCACAGCTTCCTTCTTAGGCGCGGCTTTAATCTTCTTCTCACCACTCAATAAAACAGTAATGTGGCTCGTGCGTTTCTGATATGGTTTGGCACGACCCATGGCGCCGGCGCGGTATCGCTTGAGGCGAGGACCGGCCGTGACCATCAGAGTATCGATGCGAAGTGATTTCTCGTCGAGACCGTCGTTGTTCAGCGCGTTTGCTTTGGCGCTCGCAATCACTTTGGCAACTGGTCGAGCGGCGCGGCGAGGTGTGTGGTCGAGGATCACAAGTGCATCAGCGACAGTACGACCGCGTACGAGGCTTGCCACTTCGCCGACTTTGCGAGGCGTCATGTCGACACCACGCGCAACAGCTTTGGTCTTCATGATATCAGCCATTATTTCTTCTCCTTGCCACCGTGCTTACGGAACTTGCGTGTCGGGCTAAACTCACCGAGTTTGTGACCAACCATATTTTCAGATATATATACAGGCACGTGGACACGTCCGTTGTGAACGGCGATGGTACGTCCGACCATCTCTGGGCTGACTGTACTTGCTCGTGCCCATGTCTTGATAACAGTCCGGTCATCGCTCCCAAGGGCTGCGACTTTCTTCGCCAGTTTGAAGTCGACGAATGGACCTTTTTTGAGTGATCTACTCATACGGCAATCTCCCTTCGGTCGATAGCAATGTTCAGTTTACAGTGTACAGTTTTCATTGGTTGTATCTGTCTGTCGACAGATGTATTTTTGAAAACTGATACCTGTTCATTCATTGTGGATTGTGAATTGTGAATTGTGAATTGGAGCATAGCGACGTCACCTCTTCCTCTTCGCATCGTGGCGAGTCTTGATAATATCCTTGTTCGTATCCTTGCGGCGGCGTGTACGGTAGCCAAGTGTCAACTGACCCCATGGCGTGCGTGGCGCTTTACCGGTACCGTGACGACCACCGTCACCACCACCGTGCGGATGATCGACAGCGTTTTGTACGACACCACGAACCGTTGGGCGAACACCCATGCGGCGTTTGCGGCCTGCTGAGCCAATCTTGACGTTTTGGTGCTGTTCGTTACCGACGACACCGATACTCGCGCTACATTCAAGGCGGAAACGGCGAACTTCACCAGACGGCATACGCACCTGTGCATACTCGCCTTCTTTGGCCATGAGCTGTGCTTTGGTGCCAGCGGCGCGGACCATTTGGCCGCCTTTGCCTGGTTGTATCTCGATCGCGTAGATCTGCGCACCGACAGGAATATTGGCAAGCGGCAAGCGGTTATTGGATTCAACTGGTGCGTCGGCACCACTTTCGACGCGAGTACCGACTTTCATGTCGCGAGCTGCGACGATGTAGTGATAGAGACCATGCTGGTCTTTGATACGTGCGATACGAGCGCTGCGGTTCGGGTCGTATTCGATGTGCTCGACGACTGCTTTGGTACCAGGTGCTAACTGGTGGTTCATGAGACGGTACATCTTCTTGACGCCGCCACCATGGTGACGAGTCGTGATGCGGCCTTGGTTGTTGCGGCCAGCGCGACTCTTGCGGATCTTCACGAGGCTCTTGAGTGGTTTCTTCGTGGTGATGTCAGAAAAATCCTGGCTGGTCATACCACGCCGACCGTTGGTCGTAGGGTTGTAAGCTTTGATAGCCATTACTTCTTCTCCTTCGTCCCGTCGGATGACTGGGATTCTTCTTTGAAGAGCTGGATCGCGCCTTCAGAGAGAGTTACATAGGCTTTTTTCGTATCAGCGCGCTGGGCACGGCCTGGGTTGGCGCGTTTGCCACGGTAGGCACGGACTTGTTTGCCTGTCTGCACAACGAGGCGGACATCTTTGACCTTGGTGCCAGCGTACTGAGCTTCGACAGCGCGGGCGACTTCGGCTTTGACAGCTGTCGTTGGGACGCTAAAGACATAGGTGCCTTTGAGGCTCTCAGCGTAGGCTTTCTCGGTCATACGAGGGATAAGAGTAATCATGAGGCACTCCCTTCGGTCGTTTCAGAGTGGATTTTGGATTTTGGATTTTGGATTTTGGAAGGAGCAAGCCAGGTTTCGATCATTTCAACTGATTTTGCGCTCATCAAGATGACATCGGCGTTTAGGATATCGACAACATTGAGGTAGTTTGCCTGTACGGCTTTGACTTGCGTCACATTGCGGGTTGCGCGACGGACGAGATCATCTTTTACGCTTACAACGAGCAGTACTCGTACATGCTCATCGATCTTATGATCTTTCAGTAGCTTGACGGTCGATTTGACCTTGCCGTCAGGACATGCAAATGTCGAGATAACTGTGATCTTCTTTGCTTTGTGTGCGAGGCTGAGGGCTTGTCGCAAGGCAACGCGTTTGCTGCCGGTTGAGATCAATTTGGTGAAGTTTTCGTGACCAGTCGGCCCGAAGACGATACCGCCGCCGCGCCAGATAGGGTTGCGGCTAGAACCAAAACGTGCTCGGCCGGTACCCTTTTGCTTCCATGGTTTTTTACCACCACCGCGGACATCACCGCGCTCTTTGGTCTTAGCGTGCGCCTTGCGGCTACCTGCGAGGTAGCTGTCGTAGGCAAGCTTGAGCAACTCGTGGTTTTTCACTTCGACACCGAAGATGTCTTTGCTCAGTTTCGGAGTAGTGTTTTCAGCCATAATTATTTCTCCCCTCCGATCGTGACGATACCCTTGCGCGGGCCAGGCACAGCGCCTTTGACCCCGATGAGGTTATCGGCAGCGTCGACATACGCCACAGTGAGGTTTTTGACCGTCACTTGTTCGTGTCCCATCTGACCTGCCATCGTCTTACCTTTAAAGACCTTTTGTGGATACATGCTGCCGATAGAGCCGACTTTGCGAGTATCGCCTTTGCCACCATGCGTCTTGCGCTGGCGATTGTAGTTGTGGCGCTTGATCGTACCAGCAAAACCTTTACCTTTGCTGATACCAGTCACATCGACGCTATCGCCGATAGTGAACACCGTGACGTCAAACGCGTCACCGACTTTGACGTCGGCAGGAAGCTCAGACACGCGAACTTCTTGGAGCACTTTTGGAGTTGCGCCAGATTTCTTTGCGTGTCCCGCTTCGGCCTTGCTCAGGTTCTTACCCGTTCCATACCCGATCTGCACCGCAGCGTAGCCGTCGGATTCGACGGTTTTCACCTGAGTCACGGTGCAAGGGCCGGCTTGAATCAACGTGACAGGAATCATCACGCCGTCTTCGCCGAGGATTTGGGTCATACCAATTTTGGTACCGAGGAGAGTTTTCATGAGAACTCTTATTCCCTTCCACTTAAAATTCTTGGTGGCTAGCCGTATCCGTAGACGTGCCAATTCACCAAGAAATATTGTTATTTCTTAAAAGTTACCGTTGTATTGTAACAGATACATAACAGTGGTGTCAACACTGAACCGCGGAATATGCTTCTATATGGGCGTGGCAGATGCTTGTGTGATCGCGCTCTGTTCTGTCTGGAGATGAGCATGGAGCTGATCAGCAACTCCTCGAAATTCGTTGTAGGCACTGCTCAGCGCCGATTCGGCAGCCTGAAATGCTGATTTATCACGCGCAGTATTTGCCGCGTCAAGTACTGTCCACGCATCACGCACTGCATGCGCCTTGGCACGTAGCGATGCATGGAGATCGCGGAGTACTGTATCAGAGGCTATCGCATCTATGTCCTCGCACGCTTTTTTCCATGCGGCAGCATAATCAGAGATGATTGCATACCCGCCATCTGCCGGTAATGCCAGTGCTGGACCGAGCGCCGATCGAATCGTATCGGCATATGACGCAATCGATTTTAGCCTTGTGATCGCTGCTTTCAGCCGAGCGTAACGTTCTGCCGTGGCCTGACACTGTTGGCGTGCAGTTTTTGCTGGCCCATACCAGCTGATAACATCGATCCCGCTCACACGGCAGTCTGACGATGCATGGAGAGCCCCCAGTAACCGATCTGCCACTGATACCGCTGACGCACTATCGCTTGGCAACTGCGTGCCGGCATCAGCGATAGATCTGCTCATTGTCGCCGCCTGACGTTCATAATCTCGTTTTACACTATCAGCTGACAGCCACGCGGCAAGAATAACGATTATCACGACGAATGCGATGACCCTCCATGCTCGTGCAGACAGCTTGATCTTGATCTTTATCTTGGGAAATTTTCGCTTGGGATGACTATTTAACACCGTCCGCTTTCGCGCGGGAGTCGTAGTGGGCTGTGTAGCCGCGTCGATACGCTGTAGCTCCTCAGCAACAACCGTTGTATATTTGCCTCGGCGGCTTGTGAATCCTTCGCTCATGAACGAATCCCCAGACTTGGTGAATACATCTCACTCGAGAGCGGCCACGGGTTGGGCGTACAGCCGTTGAGATTGAGAGTTTGTTGTTGCATGAGTGGCGAGGACTGTCCTGCGCCGCCACATGTACGATGCCCATGACCAAGCCAATGACCCACCTCGTGGTTAATCACATACTGGCGATAGCCGTTGAGATCGCCACCCGCGCTACTCCAGGCTACAGCACCACCTGACCACCGAGTTTGGTTGATGACGACATTTCGTCCTATAGAACAGCTCGTCTCAGTATCACACACGGGGTGGAAACTCGGTACTTGCGAGGCCTCAGCGAGATACACAGTAAAATCGCCACCGCTATCGACACGCTCAAATGCAACACCGAGTCTCGTCCAACCCCTCGCATCATTGAGCGTTGCCGCAACAACTGTACGAAACTCGTTCATATCTGACGTCACCGCCCCTTTCGTCGTGACAGTATAGGTAACCGTCCGTATCGCTGGTGCTGCCGGGGCAAACCAGTCTGGAGTCGCAAGCTTTGGTATTGTTGCACTATCAATTGCAGTCAATGCTGCATCGGCTCGCGGCGCGATACACCAAATGGATTTGGCATCTGTGCAATTATACGTTCCCATCTGTTCGGCCGCTGCACCCACGCACGTACCCGCCATAAGCCCACAGAGAGCCGCAACGAAGGTAACCCGAAGAAATTTCATATGATTATTCTACCACAATGATATGATAGAGCTATGATACGGGGGCACCGCACAACACGACACAACACATCATGGTGGACACTTATTTTTATGATCATCGCCGCGGGTATCGGCGCATGGTACGTGATATACCTCGATCGCGGCGAGCTGCTGGCCTACGACCAGATAGCCTCTCTCGAGGCCAACACCGCACACCACGCCACCATCAAGGTGACACTGCCTGGTAATACAGCGCCATTGTTTATCCCATCTCGCGAGGTATTTACCGCACATGGCCTCTGGGCGTATGTCGCAAAAAACCACCGACAACCAACAGGATATCAGCCACGCGACCTTCAGCCGACCTCGTTGCCATTTAGTTCAACTGATTCTGAGCCGAAGATCTCGGCACGAATTGCACCGACGCTCACGAGGTTATTTCGCGACGCGACGGCTGATGGTCACAACCTCATCATCTCCAGCGCCTATCGATCGACAACCGCCCAACAAGCACTCTATGATGACTTCGTCGCCAAAAAAGGCGTCTCGCTTGCCAATCAATATGTCGCACCCGCTGGTAGTTCCGAGCATCATACTGGGCTAGCAGTCGATATCAATGATGACACCCCTCTCTGTCGGTCAACACCCGAGAAATGCAGTCTCAGCGGTAGCTCTGCCGCATGGCTTGCAGATCATGCGCCAAATTACGGGTTTATCATACGCTATCCGGCAGGAGGCCAGCCGATCACTGGTATCGCCTACGAACCGTGGCATCTACGTTATGTCGGTATCGTACTGGCAAAACAGCTGTCAAACGCAGATTTTACTTTTGACGAATTTATCGCCCAGGTAACACCCGGGGCGACGAAAAACAGGTAGGGTCTCATCCTATCGCACGTATCGATCCGTCACGAACCGGATCCTAGATAGGGATCCATGTCGGAAAAAACGATGTGATGATGACCATGAAAATCAATATGGCGTATTCAATCTTGCGATCAACCTGAAAATGGTCATGGCTTGCAAATATCATACCTATCACAAGTCCGATTGGCGCACCATGTAGCGAAAATTCGCCGAACTGCATGGGGTGAGCGAACTTGATCCAAAGTGAGCCCAAGATAACATAGAGGACGATCTTGAGAAAATACGCGCCATCTGACTCAACAAATCGAGTCGAAGCGCGGCGTGATGGTTGTTTCTTTTTTTGTGTCATACACACGTAGTATAGCGAAGAACTGCTGTGACGTATACCGTTTTGGTGTTTTTGCCACTAGCATATGTGTACGAGGCTACTTTTTTCTATTGGCAAGCCATAGATCTTTCACCACAGCAACCGTCAGTGTCGAGAGGAAAAACCCCACAACTGGTACGAGAGCATTTAGCCATGGATCAATCTTTGCCACTACTGATAAATACGCCGCGACAACTAGATATGTAAGCGCCATGATGACGATTCGGCGTACCCAGCTCGTTTCCCACGCCTTATCGTCTTCAACCTTTTTGTTTCGTATCTCGATCGCCTTGAGCCGTGATTCGAGGCTCTTGCTCATATCTGAATCTCCTTTGCAACAATATCTTCTAATACCTCGGACTCAGGATCCACTAAAATCTTCTTGCCGCCACGCTCGACCAAGAGACATGAATGGATGAGTTTAGTTATTTTCATATATTCATACTATCACGGACGTGACGCCACCTATCATCCTCGTCATCTACACGCAAAATCTCCCTTGTTTGAGAGAGATTTTGTATACACCTAGAGTGGTGCTTATGACTTCTTGTCGTCAGAAAAATGCTTCTTAGCGGTATCGGCGACACTGCTAGCTGTGTGCCGAGCATCTTCTGCGACGCGACCTGCACGAGCTCTCGCATCAGTTGCTAGCTCATCCCATTCTTTGCCAGCCCGAGCAGCGGCTTCTTTGACCTCGTCCATGCTCTCACGGGCGGCTTTTTTCGCCGCATCTGTCTTTTTCTCCGCTGTTTTTTTCGCCTCATCGGCTTTTCGCTTCAAGTCTTCACGCGTCTCTTTGCCGCTTTTTGGGGCGAAGAGTACGCCAGCGATTGCGCCGACGACAGCGCCCAGTACCGCAGCGCCAAATGCTTTGCCTTTTGCCATGATATATTTCCTCCTTGTATGTAAATAGTCTTCATATACAAGTATACACTGATCACGCAAAGAATATGTAAGCGAGGTCACAATTGCGCGAGCTTATGTGGCCTACGAGATAGTGTATGTGATCTTATCACATCCGAATTTCAGCATCACACCCAGCTGGCAAGCTGAGGTTTTGCAAGCTGTCGATCGTCTTGGGCGTTGCGCCAATGATATCAATGAGGCGTTTGTGAACGCGCATCTCAAACGCTTCGCCGCCTTTTTTGTAGACGTGCGGGCTCTTGACGACCGTGTAGGTACTGCGGCGTGTCGGCAACGGCACAGGACCGGCAATACTCGCACCAGTGCGAATCGCGGTGTCAATGATTTGCTTTGCTGATTGGTCGATCACCTTGTGATCGTAAGCTTTGAGGCGAATACGAATCCGCGGTGCGTCTTGTTTGGCGTCAGCCATAGTCTGCTCCTTCTTAGTTGCAGGTGTAGTAAGTAGTGAATAGTACGGGAAAGCCACACACTATTACGACCACTATATACACTTTTTATGCTCCGTAACCTCTGCGAAAGACCAGTTGCGTTCTGCTTCGCCGAGTTCTCGGAGCGATTAGTAGTATGACACTCATTATACCATGCTTTACACGTATTGATAGACCGTAGAATCTTTAGATAGTATACAGTGAAGGTTCTTAGTGGTTAGACGCCATCTTAGGTTAGGAGTATTGTCGTGCAAGCGTCCGGAAGAATTGATCCCGAATCAATCGCATGTCGGTTGTTCGCAGTCGCCGACAACTGGTATACCAATGAGGCGAGCGGCCCAGATTCGACGAAAGTGATCTCAGTCCAGGTAGAACGACATCTCATCGACGCCGAGCTATCGATGCTGGGTACGCTGATCGCGCAACGGATCAGTCACAGAGGCAAAGACTTCGCTCTCTCGCATTACCGTTCCAGCACCGCATCCGGTAAGGAATACGTGTTCGCCCTCGTATATGCCCGAGAACACCCCCGCCCCACGAGTTGACCGCGAAACCCCGCCTGGTCCTCGGTGATCAGGCGGGGTTTCGCACGCTATGGAGGCAGTTGCTTTTTCTCGAGTAGTCAGGCATACTAACTGACATAAGCATTATAAACAGGGTAATCATCTATGGCCAAAGCCGCAAAAAAACCAGTCAAAAAAACCGCTCCGAAGAAATCATCAGTTAAAAAATCAGTTCCCGCGCGAACAGCCGCGCCAAAACAAAAGGCGGTAAGTTTTGCGACAAAGAGTGAAGTGAAATTCATGCAAGCGCGCTTCAGTGAACAAACCGTATATTGGTTGATCATTGGTGCCGCCGTCATTGCGCTCGCCATCTGGGTCTTAGCGCTCCAAGTAAAGCTTGATGACATCTACGACCAGATTGACGCACAAAGCGCAAACAGTTTTGTTCCGCTCAAAAAATCTGCTCAATAGTCTCGTAGTGCATGCCATATGCAAAAATTACCCCGCAACGTGCGGGGTAATTTTATGGAGTCAGTGTTCGATTACTTGGTGATCTTGGTCACGACACCAGCGCCCACGGTGCGGCCACCTTCGCGGATCGCGAAGCGCAGACCGTCGTCCATAGCGATCGGTGCAAGCAATTTTACCTTGAAGGTGACAGTGTCGCCAGGCATAACCATCTCTTTGTCGGCTGGCAGCTCAACTTCACCCGTGACGTCGGTGGTACGGAAGTAAAACTGTGGTTTGTAGCCTTTGAAAAATGGTGTGTGACGGCCACCCTCTTCTTTGGTGAGGACGTAGACCTCAGCGTCAAACTCAGTGTGCGGCGTGATCGTGCCTGGTTTGGCGATGACCTGACCGCGCTCGATCTGTTCGCGCTCGATACCGCGGAGGAGAAGACCGGCGTTGTCGCCAGCTTGACCTTGGTCGAGGTTTTTCTTGAACGCTTCGATACCGGTGACAACTGATTTTTGCAAATCACGGATACCGACGATCTCAACTTCGTCGTTGAGTTTGACGATACCCTGCTCGATACGACCAGTCGCGACAGTACCACGACCTTTGATCGAGAAGACGTCTTCGATAGGCATGAGAAATGCTTTGTCGAGGTCACGTTTTGGCTCTTCGATGTAGTCATCCATCGCCTTGACGAGTTCCATGACCGCGTCTTCGTCAGCAGCTGAGCCTTCGAGGGCTTTGGTC
The DNA here is from genome assembly GCA_964462335.1 of uncultured Candidatus Saccharibacteria bacterium. Lineage (GTDB taxonomy): Bacteria > Patescibacteriota > Saccharimonadia > Saccharimonadales > Saccharimonadaceae > JAPUDQ01. The sequence continues at coordinate 30,831 of CAYWYG010000006.1, forward strand.
GCAGAACCTTTGACGATTGGGGCGTTGTCGCCATCGAAACCGTTTTTGGTAAGCAATTCGCGGACGTCCATCTCAACCAGCTCGACAAGCTCAGGATCAGCAAGATCCATCTTGTTGAGGAAGACGACGATCTTTGGCACGCCAACTTGGCGAGCGAGCAGCACGTGTTCGCGCGTCTGAGGCATAGGACCGTCAGCAGCGGAGACGACGAGGATCGCGCCGTCAACCTGAGCAGCACCGGTGATCATGTTTTTGACGTAGTCGGCGTGACCAGGCATGTCGACGTGCGCGTAGTGACGCGTTTCGCTTTCATACTCTTGGTGTGAGGTCGCGATGGTGATACCGCGGGCTTTTTCCTCAGGCGCGTTGTCGATTTGGTCGTAAGCGACCGGTTTGTTGACGGCGCTTGGTAGTTTTTTGGCTAATACTGCGGTGATCGCTGCAGTCAAAGTCGTTTTACCGTGGTCGACGTGACCCATAGTACCGACGTTGACGTGAGGCTTGCTTCGGTCAAAATCTGCCATAATGAGATTTGTACTCCTGTTAGTTAAGTTATTTCATCGCGACGCGACTTCAAAAAGAGGCGTCGCGCGCATGTAGTCAATTATAGAGAATTATCGCCGTGCTGTAAAGAGTAGTCGGGCGATACATTTAGTCGTACTGAAGCTTGACGTCTAGTTTGTCGGCAAGCTGAAATATCCAGCGCTCCATACGAGCCTGTTGATGATCGCGTATAGCATTTTCTTGCAAGATATCCTCGATACGTTTCATGTGAGTATCGAGTATATTGTAGATACGCTCGACATCTTGCTGCAGTTTCGTCACATCTTTGCACAACTCATCCTGGCCTTTGCGCAACTCATCCTGGCCCTTGCGCAACTCATTCTGGCCTTTTTCCAAACGGTCAAACCGCTTCTCGACACGATCAGCAAAGCTATTGAGCGCTTGCATGATGTCATTGGTCGTATAGTCTTGTGCGGGCATGATTTTATTATACGCGTTTTTAGACACGAAAAATACCGTAAAATGAGCTACTTTTTATTGCGTTTTTCGATGATCTCTTGGGCGACGTTTGGTGGGACTTCCTCGTATTGGGCAAGCTCCATCGTGCTGGCGGCACGGCCTTGGCTCATACTGCGGATATCACCGGTGTAGCCAAACATGTTGGAAAGCGGCACGTAGGCTTTGACGAGTTTGGCACCGGCCATGAGGTCTTCCATCGCCTCGATGCGGCCACGGCGCGAGTTGAGGTCGCCGATCACATCACCCATGAATTCTTCGGGAGTGGTTACTTCGACGTGCATGACGGGCTCGAGAAGGACTGGTTTGGCCTTCGGGATACCTTCTTTGACGGCCAAGACACCTGCGAGGTTGAAGGCGAGCTCACTGGAGTCGACATCGTGATAGCTTCCATCGTAGAGCGTCGCTTTGACACCGATCATCGGATAGCCCGCGATCACACCATTGCTGAGCGTGTCTTCGATACCTTTGCGAACTGGTTGGCGGTACTCCTGCGGGACTACACCACCCTTGATCTCGTCGACAAACTCAAAGCCCTCACCACTCTCGGTCGGCTCAAATTTGATCCAGACATCGCCGTATTGACCGCGTCCACCAGATTGTTTGGCGTGTTTACCCTGGGCCTGCGCGACACCGCGGATCGTCTCTCGGAATGCCACCTGCGGCTCACCGACATTGGCCTCGACTTTGAATTCACGCTTCATACGGTCGATCAGGATCTCGAGGTGAAGCTCGCCCATGCCCGACATGATCGTCTGGCCGGTTTCATCATCAGTGTGGATACGGAACGTCGGGTCTTCTTCGGCGAGGCGCTGGAGAGCGATGCCCATCTTCTCTTGGTCAGCTTTGGACTTTGGCTCGACAGCGATGCTGACAGGCGGATCCTGAAACGTGATACCTTCGAGAGCGATCGGGTGTGCGACGTCAGATAGCGTGTGACCAGTAAAGGTACTCTTGAGACCCACAACTGCGGCAATATCACCTGCGGCGATGCGATCGATATCTTCACGTTTGTCAGCATGCATACGCACGATGCGGCCGACGCGTTCTTTTTCACCTGTCGTCGTATTGAGGACATAGCTACCTGCTGTCAGGACGCCCGAATAGACGCGGACAAAGATGAGACGGCCGACAAATGGATCAGTTGCGATCTTGAATGCGAGGGCTGCCATCGGCTCGGTGTCGGCTGGTTTGCGACTGACTTCTTCGCCAGTTTTTGGGTTTTTTCCCCAGATCGCATCGACATCAAGCGGGCTCGGTAGGTAGTCGACCATGAGGTCGAGAACCTTTTCGACGATGACACCACGACCATCGCCACCAGTCACGAGGAAGAAATCGCCCGCGAGAACGCGTTTTCTGAGTGCGCCTTTGAGCTCATCGACACTGATCGCATCTTCACCGTGCTCAAAAAACTTCTCCATGAGCACATCATCGGCTTCGACCGCAGCTTCAACGAGGAGGCTACGGGCATTTTTAGCCTTTTCCTGCATGTCTGCAGGTATATCACCAATTATTAGCTCATGATCATGATACTCGTTGTAGGTGTAGGCTTTCATGTCGATCAGGTCGACAACACCATTGATCGTCTTTTCAAAACCAATTGGCAGGTGGACCGGTAAGGCATGTTTGCTCAGGCGGTTATGGATGCTCTCGAGCGACTTGTAGAAATCACCGCCGATCTGGTTGATCTTGTTGATGAAACAGATACGTGGCACGTTGTATTTGTTCGCTTGGCGCCAGACTGTCTCGGATTGCGCCTCGACACCCATCTTGCCATCAAAGACTGTAACCGCACCATCGAGGACACGGAGACTACGCTCCACCTCGGCGGTAAAGTCGATATGACCCGGCGTATCGATGATATTGATCTTGTGATCTTTCCAAAAACTCGTCACCGCGGCACTGGTGATCGTGATACCGCGCTCACGCTCCTGCTCCATCCAGTCGGTCGTCGTGTCGCCTTCATGAACTTCACCGATCTTGTGCGAGATACCGGTGCGGTAGAGGATACCTTCGGTTGTCGTAGTTTTGCCTGCATCGATATGCGCGATGATACCGACATTGCGGTATTGTTTGAGCGGGACGTCTTTGACTGCTGCCATAGTAGTAATTTTGATCCTTTATAGATTATGTAATGTCACTTTTTTGAGCATCAAAAAAGAGGTGTTGGTGACTATTGTAACAGATTACTCATGGAACTACCAGCATAATGACTATGAGGTAAGCGACTAACGAGATTACGATTTTGACTCATATAAAAATAATTTGAACCTGACGAGCTGAGGGTTCCCTGCAGCATCATCGGACAATCTACCCCGTCAAATTTCTCAAAGCCTGATCCCAGTCAATTGGTTGCTGTGACGGCGCATTTAATTCTCTTTCAAATTTATTAAGAGCAAGCGCATGTCGCCTAGCAAGTCTTTCGGCAAAAGAGCTTTCTGCGCTAATAACCATAATACCCGCTCCTATACGATAGTACCGTCGCAGATATGCTTTTGGTACTAGTTCATCTTCTTGTGCTTCTAGCCAGTCTGTTACCTCTCGGCCTATACGTGTCAATCCCTGTTCGCCACGCTCGATCAGAATCCGAGCAGCTTCATGTGTTTGATCTATCTCATCATATTCCGGGGGAACATCTATGCGGATTGGGTGTCTGATTATATCTGCAACGGTAACTTGTTCTGGTTTATAACTTTCCCTAGCAAGCAGAATTCCGGCTGTGCCACCTAAGCCGACTGCGCGACGCATGTCAGGAACGTGAAACATTGATTTTTCGAGCGTTCGATCATAGGGGTTAAGAATGTCTGCAATACGGCCAAGGTTTATTTTGACAGCACCATGGCCATATCCATCGAACGTCCTACGCACAATCTCAGCCGGTGTCGAAGGCAGCATAGACTGGTCAAAACTTCGCATTCCATTGAGATAATCATCGGTCGCAAGATGTTCGCTGCGGTCCGCCATATCCTATCCTCGGGCAAAGTGCGCAAAGGCGCGGTTGGCTTCGGCCATGCGGTGCGTATCTTCTTTCTTTTTGAACGCAGCACCGGCTTCGTTGTAGGCGTCGACAATCTCAGCTGCGAGGCGCTCGTTGTACGGCATGCCCGCGCGCGCACGTGCTGACTGCACCAGCCACATGAAGGCGTAGTGTTGCTGTCGATGTCCCTGGATCGGGAATGGGATCTGGTAGTTCGCACCACCGACGCGTCGAGATTTCACCTCAAAGTTCGGCTGTATGTTACGAAATGCTTTCTCGAACACCTCAAGCGGCTCTTCGCTCTTGAGTTTCTTGGCCGCGATTTCGAGAGCGCTGTAGACGGCCTTTTCAGCGACATGCTTTTTGCCGTCGAGCATCGATTTGTTGATCAGGCGCTGTACGAGTACTGACTGGTATTTGCGGTCAGGGTTTAGCTTGCGCTGTAGTTTCTTGGTAACTTTACGAGGCATTACGCAACTCCTTTCGTCGTTGCAATGTTCAGTTTACA
>CAYWYG010000007.1:0-29755 GCA_964462335.1 uncultured Candidatus Saccharibacteria bacterium
GCAATGTGCATCGGTCTCGCCATCGGTGTACAGTTGTCGCCAACGGTAACATCAGTCGGGCTTGCGAGTGCAAGACACGAATTTGGTCAGACACGTCCGCTTGATGATGGCGTGATTCGCCGACGCGCCTCGTTGTTAAGCGGGTCAAAAAAACCCGATGCGATAATACCTCCAGTAACCAATGGGCGCGCACCAGTTGTCGGTCACATCGCGACGCAGCAGCCAGTGGTATTTCTCACGATCGATGATGGCAATTACAAAGATGCATCGGTGACGGCCGCTATGAAACGATATAATTTAAAAGCATCATTGTTTCTCTCAGATCTATTTATCTGGCATAACCCTCAATTTTTTACCGCGCTTATCGATGCGGGTTCGCTGGTCGAGAATCATACTGACCGACATGATTTGAAAATGGTGCAACATAACCCACCGTATCAGCAGCGTGAGATATGTGGCATGTCAGACATCATTGCACGATATTATGGTAGGCGGCCAGTCCTGTTCCGCCCGCCAGGTGGGAGATACAACGACGATACGCAGCGTATTGTCGCAGAGTGTGGTATGCGAGCGATCATGATGTGGAGCGCGCGCGTCGAGCGTGGCGTGGTGGAGTATCAAGACGGGAGGACGTCATTGCGAGCAGGCGATATCGTCCTGATGCATTTCCGCCCAGAGTTTGTACAGGATCTTGAGGCATTTGTTGCCGCCAAAAATCAAGCAAAATTACGCGTTGAGCTACTCGAAGATTGGGTCAAATAAGAGTATAATAAAAACAGAGAAAGAGGAGGAACGTGAAAACGAAAAAGTTTGCTGTGCCTAGATGGTTACGTATTGTTATCCCGACCGTGCTTATCGTATCATGGTTCGCGATAGCTGGGATCGGTGGGCCGTATTTTGGCCGTATCAGTGAAGTGTCGGACGTTGATCTCACGGCATTTTTGCCCAAAAGCGCCGAGGCGACCAAAGTCAATGAGGTGTTACCAAAGTTTCGTGACAAAAAAACCATCCCTGCGATCGTGGTATTTACGCCCATGCAAGGCGACATGACTGATGTGCTGGTGACGGCCGTCAACGACCGAGTTGGCGCGATTGAGAAGGTCTATGGCGTAAGTGGTGAGGTGTCACCAGCGATTGTTGCCAAAGACAAAAAAGCGGCATTTATCGTGGTGCAGACAAAGAGCGAGTTGAAAGTTCGTGACGTGCTCGGTGCGATCAGAAAAGTACTCGACCAGCCAAAGCTTGAGAATGTATCGTACAAAGTGACCGGACCGGCGGGGTTTGCAGCCGATCTGACGACGGCATTTGGCGGGATCGATGGGATATTGCTCGTGACAGCGCTGTCGGTCGTGTTTGTTATTCTGATCACTGTATATCGATCAGTGCTGCTACCGATCATCGTCTTGTTGACGAGCATGTTTGCGCTGACGGCAGCAATTTTCGTCGTCTGGTCGCTTGCAAAAAATGGTCTCGTACAGATCAACGGGCAAGTGCAGGGGATATTGTTTATCCTCGTCATCGGCGCGGCGACGGATTATTCATTGCTCTATATATCGCGGTATCGGGAGGAATTATACCGTCTCACGTCAAAATGGGATGCGACTCATGCAGCGCTACGTGGAGCATGGGAGCCGATTGTGGCGAGTGGGGGGACAGTGATCGTCGGACTGATGTGCCTCCTGCTCAGTGACTTGGCGTCCAATAAAGCACTTGGACCAGTTGGGTCAGTCGGTATCGCGATGTCGATCCTGGCGGCACTGACATTTCTGCCGGTTGTGCTCTATGCGTTGGGGCGAGCAAGTTTTTGGCCGATGCGACCGCTTGCTGATGCGACCAGTCGTAAGGCGCACGAGGCGAAGCTCAAACGGGGTATTTGGCATACGGTCGGACAGTTTGTTGCAAAGCATCCGCGAGCCATATGGATAGTCTGCACTGTTGTATTGGCGGCAGCATCAGCGAATTATTTCCAGTTGCGCGCAGATGGCGTCGAGCAAAGCCGCTTGATTATAGGGTACTCTGAGGCGCGCGAAGGCCAAAGCGTATTGGATAAACATTTTCCTGCCGGTTCGGGTAGCCCAGTTCTCATCGTTGCGTCGCAGCTTGGTCATGAGCAGCTTGCGCTTGAAGTCGAAGCTGATCGTGGTATTGATAGTGTAGCGGTGACAGCACGCAATAGCCCGAGCGGCGTCAAACCGCTCGGTCGGCAAATTGTCTCGATCAAAGATGATATTCGCGGTGAAGTTCAGAAGAAGTTTGATGAAAAACAAGCCGAACTTGACGCAAAAGAGAACGAGCTTGCTGCGCAGTATGGGTCGTATGCGGCAGCGGCGATTGTGGCCGATATCAAGGCGCAAATACCGTCAGTTGAGAGTGTTGTTGAAGATGTCTATCCATTTAAAACCGCTGTGGCGACGTCTGTCGATGGTCTCGTGCTGTTGCAAGCGACGCTCAAGGATGCGCCTGATTCGCAAGCGGCAAAAGACACAGTGCAACGATTGCGTACCCTTGTGCATAGTCGTGATAGCGTCGCGCGGGTCGGTGGTCCGACCGCAGTACAGCATGACACCAATGTCGCATCGATTCATGATAGAAAACTTATCATACCGATTGTGCTTGTGGCAATCACGCTTATATTGATGGTGCTATTGCGGTCAGTCTTCGCACCAATACTATTGTTGCTCACAACGGTTTTGTCGTTCGGGGCAAGTCTCGGTATAGCTGCGTGGTTGTTCAATGACGTATGGAAGTTTCCGGGCGCTGACCCATCGGTCGTCTTGTATGCATTTGTCTTTTTGGTGGCGCTGGGCATCGACTATAATATATTTTTGATGACACGTGTTCGCGAGGAAGCGGTCAAGGTCGGGACACAACTGGGTATTATTCGCGGTCTCGTTGTGACAGGTGGTGTGATCACGAGTGCCGGTGTGGTATTGGCGGCGACGTTTGCTGCGCTTGGCGTGATCCCGATCCTGTTTTTGTTCCAGCTTGCCTTTATCGTCGCATTTGGTGTCTTGCTCGACACAATCGTCGTGCGCTCATTGCTCGTGCCGGCGCTTATCAAAGATCTAGGTTCAATCGTCTGGTGGCCGAGCAAATTGCGCCACAAATCGTAGATTTTGTCGATGCGCTGTGATATGATACGCGATAAGAATTAACTGAGGAGAAAGTATGGCAGGATCAACTCGCCGCACAGCGGCAGCGAAAAAGGATGAGATGGTGACAACGGCGGGTGAGCGCAAAGGAATTTTCCTGCGCGGTGCTGATTATCTCTTGTCACGGTTGCCGTTTACAAAATACAAATACCAAGATTGGTCGAAGGCCACACGGATTGTCGTAGGATATCTGCTGTGGCTCATCGTACTACCAGTTATCCCGCTCGTCATCATGGCGATCATGTGGGTGCGCGACCCAGAAGGGTTCAAAAAGAGCCCAGCGTTTGCAATCTTGGGAGTTATCACGGTTGCATGGCTTGGTACAGGTCTTGGCTATGTCAACTCACAAGTTCCTGTCGATAGCACCGACGGTCAAGTCACGCGTAGCGCACAGGAAAAGGTCAAAGGACAGGCTGCAAGCAACCCTACAAATGGCAAACAGTACGAAAACTGCACTGCTGCGTTTGACGACGGGGTATTTGATATCAAAAAGTCTGACCCGTCTTATCAAAGCAAGCTTGACCGTGATGGCGACGGTATCGCCTGCGAACGCTGAATCGGTTCATTGTCGTCCGAAACAGTGCGCCACATCTGCACAACAATGGCTTTCGCATACCTAACATGACAACATGGGTCATGCAACATGGGAAATCGCAGACTATTTTGCATATCGCATATCCCATATTACATTTCACCCCATATTTCCTATTTCATTTTTCATATCTCATTTTTCATGCGACTATAGATGAATGGACCAACAACTTGCGCTCGAAATTATGCTCGATGGTCATCATGTCTTTTTGACTGGTCCTGCCGGGTCAGGGAAGACGTATGTGCTGAACCAGTTTATTCGCGAAGCCAAAAAAGCCAAAAAGCACGTGTCGGTGACGGCGACAACAGGGCTTGCGGCGACGCATATCGGTGGTAACACCATCCATAGCTGGAGTGGGATCGGTGTCCATGATGAACTACCTGATGATTTTGAAGATTATCTACTCAAAAGCCGCCGCGATATCATCGAACTGACTGATGTCCTCGTGATCGACGAGATCAGCATGCTACACGACTATCGGCTGGATATGGTCGACAAAGTGGCGCGAGTGGTGCGCCAAGATCCGCGACCATTTGGCGGCATACAGGTGGTGTTGTGTGGTGATTTTTTCCAGCTGCCACCGATCAATCGTGACGAAGGGCGTCAGGGGAGTTTTGTGGTAGCGAGTGCGGCGTGGGCGGCACTTGACCCGGTAATATGTTATCTCGGTGAGCAGCATCGTCAGGAAGACGAAGCACTGCTTGATATACTCAGCGCGCTGAGGCGTGGTGACATACGTCGTCGGCATGCCGAGACGCTGCTTGCGCGGACTAATGCTGAGCTCGATGATGATCGCGTGACAGAGCTTCATACGGTCAATGTCGACGTCGACCGTATCAACGACGCGCGACTTGCGAGTCTCGACGGTGAGGCGCAGGTGTATGAAGCGACGACGACGGGCAGTGAGAATTACGTCGCGACGCTGAAGCGCTCGTGCCTGGCGCAGGACAAACTTGTCCTTAAGCAAGGTGTGCTCGTCATGGCGATCAAAAACAGCCCGGAGCGTAAGTATGTCAATGGTAGCATCGGCACCGTGATTGGTTTTGATGTGCTGACGAATTACCCGATCGTCGAGTTTCGCAATGGCAAAACTGTCACAATGCGACCTGATGTATGGGAGCTACGTGATGGCGACAAAAAGCGGGCAGGTCTGACACAGATTCCGCTCAGGCTTGCCTACGCGATCACGGTGCACAAGAGCCAGGGTATGACGCTTGATGCGGCACGAATTGATCTGCGACGGGCGTTTGTGGAAGGGATGGGCTATGTCGCACTTAGTCGTGTGCGTAGTCTCGATGGGCTCAGCCTCATCGGCATCAATCGTATGGCGTTACGCATCAGCGAAGAAGCGCTTGCGATCGATGAACAATTACGCAAAAAGGCGTGTGATGATCACGCAAAGTTTGAGCATCTGCGGAAAAAAGCAGTGAAGCGCGCCAAGGATGAAGTGAAAAAGGCGCTTGAAAAAGACCAAAAAGCCTCGAGTTGGGCCGAACGCCTAGAAAAAATGAGGAAAAAACACCCCAATGCCTATCGTCCATGGTCAGACAAGGACGACGCCGAACTAAAACTGTTGTTTCAAAACGGCACCGATCTCAAAACTCTGAGTCAAAAATTTGGCCGTCACGAACGCTCCATACTACTACGATTGCAAAAACATTTCGGCGAGGATATAGTGCTGATATGAAGCATTTCGATACGTCCTCGCTTGATTACTCGGCCTTCCGCGCTCTTCGCCGAACGATGTATCCTCATGGAGTACCGAAAGAGCTTGCCCGATTCTTTGAATCGGTGAATACGTTTTGGGGAAATCATTTGATGCTTGCGACCGTGCTGTTTGCAGTGGTCATCGTGATGCTCACTCTCGCAAACGCGGATAGTGGTTTTGCGGTAGTCGTGATGGGCCTGGGTATGGCAGCCATTGTGGTGTCAGTATTTTTAGGTACTAAGCGCAATAAAAAATATGTTGCGTTTGCCCGTGATAACGAGCTACGTGTGAGTGAATTTCAAAACTTGCCAGCGTCGTATAATGGGAAATTTATGACACATCTAAACGTGAAGATACATAATGCGACCTTTGGTCATGTACTGGAGCCAAAAGCGAATGATCCTGCGTTTCGCCTCATGCCTTGTACTATCGTCGGAGATTCGATATGGCGAGTTGTGTCGAAGGATATAACGATTTATGAGCTACGACTCGATAAACATTACCATCACTTTATGGTATATGCAAAAATACATCGCGGGTGGGATGGTATCGTCGGGGAAGTGCCGAGCGATCTACACCAAGTTGATCTCGAAGGTGATTTTGGCCGCTATTTTCGTACGTTTTGCGTGGCCACACATGAAAGGGAAATGCTGACATTGCTAACGCCAGATGTCATGGCGTATATGATAGATTATCTCTATGACTGCGAGCTCGAAATCATAGGTGACAGACTATATCTCTATGTATACGATATGCTCGACGATACAAAATCAGCCTACATGCGGGCGTTTCAAGTGCTCGATAAATTGGATTATGAGTTTAATCGCACAATAGATCGCAATACATGAGTTGTAAAAGTGTTGGGATAGGGATATTGTTGTGTCATGACTACAAAAATCAGTGAGCTTGATACGAAGAGCTTATCTCATAGGGAAAAAACTAGCGGTGCAGGTACGATACTAATTAGAGATAGAATTCGTTTGTCTATGAAAAATCCAGATCATCACGTGGCGTGGATTTTCTGGCCAATTGTACTACTACCTCTGGCAGTATTTTGGCAGGTAGTGACATACCATGGTCAAGGTGCGCCCGAGATAACGCTGGATACTATCGATTCTCGCTGGGGAATCATACTCCTCGTACTACCCGTCGTAATGGCAATCGTTGTTCACTTCGTGGGTAAAGAAACGAGTTATGGCGAAGGTGATCCAGTAAAAACTTTCGCGATGAGGAACAATTTGTTTCTCGCGACAAACAAAAAGCTGCCTGATGATTTTGAGTGCGTTATCTTTCAACAGAACAAAGCACATAAGCACGAATTATTTATCAGTGATCGCCAACACGATCCATATTACTTCATCGCCACCTATCAGTTCATGGGTGCACGAGCAGGTGAATTTGGTAATCTTTACACAGTTATGTCGATCAAACTACCCGAAGTGGTGACACCAATTTTGATCGATGCAACCGCCAATAATATATGGCGTAAAAGCAACCTCCCTTCGGGGTATAAAATCGGTCCGCAACTGTATGTCGAAGGTGATTTTCAAAAGTATTTTAGATTGTATTGCGTGACGGGCGAGGAAAGGGAGGTGCTCCGAATTATAACACCTGATCGTATGGCGCTATTTGTCGACGGTTTTAAAGACTGGGACATAGAACTATGGAAAGACCGTATGTTTTTCTATAAAAAATCAGATATTTCGTACGAAGGTCGCGAGCTACCCGAACTATTTACGCTGTTGGAAACGGTGCAGCAAGAGTTTGAGAATATATAGACACTAGTATAACGTAGCGGCAGGGTAGTGGCCGAGAATATACACTGTGCAGTGCTGGGCTTCGAGCTCACTGATAAGTGCAGCCAGTGTGGGAGCATTGCACTCGGCGTCGATGAAAAATTGGTATTTGAAGCGCTCGCCACGGATAGGGCGGGATTGGAGTTTGGTGAGGTTCACATGATGATCGTTGAAGACGCCGAGCGCGTGGTAGAGTGCACCGGTATCGTGTGATGTGGTCAGCACACGAGGGAGGCTTTATCGGCATTTGCAGGAGTCGTGCCCTGCGGGTCTAGGATAAAAAACCGAGTGAGGTTGGTTTTCTCGTCTTCGATATCGGGCATAAGGATAGGCATATCGTACAGCGAGGCGGCTTGTGCGCCAGCGATTGCGGCTGCATGGGGTGAGTCGAGTGATCGGACATATTCGACCGCGCCTGCGGTATCATGATGTTCGATGATCTCAGTATTTGGCAGATTTGCCTCTAGCCATTCACGGCATTGATCGAGAGCAACGGGGTGAGAATAAACTTCTGCTATCTCTGTTACTTTTGTATGTGGACGGGCAATGAGGTTTTGGTGAATGTGCTCGATCTCTTCGCCGACGATAGGGAATTGGTAGCGTACGAGCAGATCATAGTTATCGGCGATACTGCCGTAGAGAGTGTTTTCGATGGCGCAGACAGCTTGATCGGCGCGACTGGCTTTGAGTGATGCAAACACCTCATGAAATGTCTCGCAGCAGACGAGCTCAATCTCACGACTAAAATATCGTTTGGCAACGGCATGGTGGAATGAGCCGGCTTGGCCTTGGATAGCAATTCTCATAGATCGATGCCCCTCTTTAACGATCTAGACTTTAGTGTGACGACTTTGATATTGCCGTCGACGATAAATCGTGTGCCGATATTTTGTGAGCGCATCTCAAACGGTTCGCCGTCTTTGATGACGGTGACGGAACGCACAAGTCCTGCAGCGCGGAGTGTCTCAACGATAAAATCACGTTCGCGTGTGTGCTCAGATGAATTATGGTGTGTGATCTGCAGGTTGCGCCAGCGAAACCCTATCGGTTGAGTATCTTCGATGGCCGCGCCGATCCAAACTTTGTGACTACGCCCCAGTAGGTGTTGGAGGCGGGCGAGCCAGTAGCCGAGATGATTGTTAGTATCGATGTGTGGTTCAGACGCGACCTGCCAGAAGCGCACATGGTGTCGGTGACGAGGTGAGGATTTGCCGGTGATTGGCATCTGAAAGCCGATGTCAAATTTACGACCAAACAGATAAAATGTGCTGAATGGTGCTGTCAGATAATCTTTGTTCAGCACTATGGCATACGCTTCTCGGAGGGTATTGCGTAGCGACGACTTGTCGGCAGTATGCCAGCCAGCACGCCGCATCGCACTAATCAGTTGGCGTTTGCCGGTCGCAACGATCGCGATATTGACCGGGTCGGCTGGCCAGCCATCAGATGTTGTCACGTAGCGCGGGATGTGGTCGGGGCGAAACACGATATGCCAAAATCGGCTGACGAGTGGGAGCAGGATGTACGCGAAGATTCCGTACGCCAGTAAAATAGCAAAAAATACTGGCATACGTCGATCGAGGTAGGGGACAAGCCAAAACGTCGTGCCGATCGCACTTGCGATGACAATGATGAACGTCAATAGCCGCCACAGAAGTCGAAGGAGTCGCATATGCATCGCCATCTATTGTACCTTAAAGGGTAAACGGCGTATAATACAAAGATAAATGCAACAAAAATACAAATTTCCAAAATCTTTTTTATGGGGAGCGAGCACCAGCGCGCATCAAGTTGAGGGGGGTAATTATAACCAATGGAGTGTTTGGGAGCTGGAGAATGCACGGAGTCTTGCCAAGCAAGCAGAGTATCAGCTGCGTGAATTGCCGGTGTGGCAAGAAATAAAGGCTGAGGCAATCCGACCAAGCAACTACGTCTCTGGCAAAGCGAGCGATCATTATCGACGGTATGAAGAGGATTTTGCAATTCTCTCGCAGTTGCATATGAATGCCTATCGGTTCAGTATCGAGTGGTCGCGTATTGAGCCGGAAGAGGGCAAATGGGATATGGGTGAAATTGAACATTATCGACAGTATTTGCTTTCATTGAAGAAGCGAAATATCGAGCCGATGATGACACTTTTTCACTGGACGACACCTGTCTGGTTTGACAAAATGGGTGGTTTTACGAAACGAAAAAATATCGACTATTTTGTGAGGTTTGCGGAAAAAGTCATCGACGAGCTAGGTGAGCATATACGCTTGGTCTGCACGTTGAATGAACCAGAGAACTATGCGTACATTGGCTGGATCACAGGAAAATGGCCACCGGGACGACAAAATGACTTCAGAACGGGGCTATGGGTGTACTATAATCTCGCTGTTTCCCACAATCGTATCGCAAAGATATTGAAACAGAAAAAACCTCGACTACTCGTCGGTCTAAGTAAAAGTTTCAGTAAATTCTATGCGGCCGATGAGGATATCAGGAGTAGGATAATGGTGCACGTGAGCTACCTAGTGGCCGATGAATTGTTTATCGGCCTGACCAAACGACGCATGGATTGGTTGGGTGTGCAGTACTATATATCCCAAGGTTATGTAAAGGGCAGGCTAGCATCACCTCAGATGCCGATGAATGATCTGGGCTGGCAAATGACGCCAGACGACTTGGAGACGGTGCTGGTACGTAATTATCGACGATACAAGAAGCCGATGATTGTGACAGAGACTGGTGTCGCCGATCGTAATGATCGCTATAGGCGGTGGTGGATCGCGCATAACATCGATGCGATACATAAGGCGATGCAGCGTGGCGCGAAAGTGATGGGCTACATGCATTGGAGTTTGCTCGATAACTTCGAATGGGCATACGGCAAGTGGCCACGATTCGGACTCGTCGAAGTCGACTATACGACATTTGCGCGCACCTTGCGTCCGAGCGGGGCGTGGCTTGGACGTGTTATCAAATCTATGAGACAATGACAACCATGGAAGACAATGGCTATCGAGGTCCTCGAATCGTTGTGATTGGCGGAGGGACGGGGAGTTTCACATTGCTCACCGGACTAAAACAGTATGCAAGAGATGTTACGGCACTGGTGAATATGGCTGATGATGGCGGTTCGACTGGTGTGCTTCGTGATGAGCTCGGCGTATTACCACCTGGTGACGTGCGTCAATGTCTCGTCGCGCTCAGTGATTCGCCAACCGTCCGCGAACTGTTTAACTATCGGTTTGATGTGAAACAGTTTACATCAAAACATTATGTCGCGAAGGGCCTACCGCTCGTTGCCAAGACCGTTTGGCAGGGCAATGGTCCGGGTGATAGTATCGCGAAAGTCAGGACATTTATTCGGCATGACGCTGATCGTGTGGCTCGTGAGCTCATGAGGATATACTTTGCATGAGTAGCGTACAATGCACAAAGGCGATCATCGCTGTCGCAGGCTACGGTACTCGTCGATTACCAATTGCCAAAGCAGTCGAGAAGTGCATGTTACCTCTCCTTAATCGACCGGTGGTGGATTATGCAGTGAGTGATTGCGTCAAGGCGGGTGTGACGGATGTCTATTTTGTGGTGAGTGGTGATGCTCGACAGCTCAGAGATTATTACGAGCGCCAGCCAGTGCTTGAGGATTATCTCAGAACAAAAGGGAAGTCAGATCTCATCGATGAAATTAGGCCTCCGCAAGGAGTGACGTTCCATTATATTTCCCAAGATCTGTCTGATGGACGATATGGTACATCGATACCCGTATGGCTTTGCCGTGATTATGTGCGTGCAGACGAACCGGTTCTCGTAATTATGGGTGACCAGACATTTTACCGCGCCGATGGCAAGTCCGAAGCTGCGCGCATGATCGAGATTATAGAAAATAACGCGGTCGAGGGCTGTGTCATGGGCAATCCTATTTCGTGGGAACAGATCGATCGATTTGGCATTATCGAAGTCGATGATGTGGGAAATTTCCACAAAATTATCGAGCATCCCCGTCGAGACCAAGTCAATACAAATCTCAATAACTCAAGCTTCTATATCTTGCCAGGCTCATTCTTTCCGTATCTTGAACGCCAGATCACCTCCGGAAAAACGTCGCAGGGTGAGTTTTATCTCATCGATGCCCTAAACGAGTTTGTCGCGGATCGGCATAGTCTTGCGGTGTACCAAACAGATGCCGAGTATCTCGAATGCGGCTCGCTCGATAATTGGGTGCGGGCAAATCAATGGCTCTACGATATGACCCATGGACGCAAAAAATAAAAGTTTTGTCATCTTCTCATCACTTGACTGTTAACGACGCTTATGTATACTATGAAGCATGAAGAAAGTATCCTCAAAGAGGAAATCATCAGTACCAAGTATCAAAAACGATGATTTCAAAAACGCACTACTGATCGTGTCATTGTTAATCAATGTGTTTGTTTTGACGACATGGCTTGTTGCAAAACTGAGCCCCACACTTGCTGCCCAACTCGGCCAGCTCGTCAACTAGACTACACGAGACTATTTTGTGCCCGTTACGATTTGTAGCGGGTTTTTTGTTGGGCTGCGTATCAGGTTCCTGTGGATAAGTGAAGCCTGTGGGTAATAATGTCAAAAAAAGGACTTGCAGTGGGTGAGAGTGGGTAGTAGTATAGAGGCAGTGGATATTCGCCACACGGCGGAAAAAAACAAAAACCACTGGCACCAACAAAATATATCAACCATAACGCTCCAAAGGGAACCGTGAGCACAGATTATTTCGAACGTAAGCTTGATGACAAACGCCGGTTGACTATTCCAGCCGAGCTACGTCAGGAGTTTGCGAACGGGGTAGTCGTGACACGCGGCTTTCGCGACTATTTGCATCTATATCCATGTACTGTATGGGATAAAGATGTTGAGTCTGCGCTGGCTGGCGATATCCTTGATGAGCGCATCGCCGATCTGAATGTCCAATTTCGGACAGGTAAGTCGGGCGGTGACTTGGATGAGAAGCAAGGACGTATCACGATCGAACAGCACCTGCTCGACTATGCAGGCATTGACCGAGATGTGATTGTTGTTCGCGCCGGAAAATACTGGCGTATCAGTGCTGCACGTTAACAAATCGATCACGGATTAACACTTCGTGAGATCACCTATCCGGTAGTTAGGGAGTGAAGAACTTGGGCGTGACACTTAAACCATCGCCTTGCACTTACCTCACACAACAACACACCTCCCAAAAAAACTCCACCTCACACACTATATTTTCTATGAATATAGTGCACACATAAGTCTCTCACTCTTGTCAGTGGGGAACTTTCATAGCCTCTCCTGGCTAAAAAGAGCGTCCGCAATCTGGCGGACACACCACAACAACTCCATTGACAAACTCCAAAAACAAACATACACTGCGAAAACAAAAACTCTAGCTACTGGTTAGGTGACCTCAATGAAACATATACCACCACAACAACTCCAGTCTTATTTCGCCGATGAGGCGAACGAAACTGTTATCCATGTCCCAGTGCTGCTGAAAGAAGCGGTACGTTTGCTGGCCCCAAAAACCGGTGATACGTATCTCGACTTGACGGCAGGCTATGGCGGCCATGCTTCGAAAGTAATTGAAGTTATCGGCGCAGCACAAGCAACGCTGGTTGATCGCGATGAGCAGGCGATTGCCTCTCTGCAACCTTATGGGGAGCAGGGCGCACGGCTGATTCGAAGCGATTTTGCTTCTGCGGCACAGCATCTTGCTGAGGCTGATGAGGCGTTTGACATGGTGCTCGTGGATCTTGGTGTATCGTCACCACAACTTGATGAAGCCGAGCGAGGCTTCTCGATCAAGCGTAACGGACCTCTCGACATGCGTATGGACCGATCGGGCACGCGAACAGCGACCGATATTGTCAACCGTATGAGCGAACGAGACCTTGCGCGGATCGTACATGACTACGGCGAGGAATCGCATGCTAAGGCAGCACGGATTGCAAAAGCGATACGGACTAACCGGCCGATCACTTCGACGAGTCAGCTCGCTGACGTCATCATGCGAACTCATCGTGGCCCGTACCAAAAAGTACATCCGGCCACGCGTACCTTTCAGGCAATTAGAATCGAGCTTAATGATGAGCTCGGGCAAATTGAACGGCTCTTACCACTCTTGCCACGCCTCGTAAAACAGGGCGGCCGAGTAGTGATTATTAGCTTTCATAGTCTCGAAGATCGACTCGTCAAGCGCTATTTTTCTGATCAGGATCGGTCTGGCTACGAAGCTGAACTACGCCTCCTCGTCAAAAAGCCGATTCTAGGCGCCGAACACGATACCACCAACCCGCGTGCACGCAGTGCAATACTTCGTGCCGCAGTGAAACAATAAAACAAAAAGGGCTAGAGGCTATGGCAATCAAAATAGTCAACAAGTCTCGCGCTGTCCGCATCACGGTGAACCACCGATAGCGGTCGCACGCACGACACGAAACAAGAGACGCGCCACTCTGTCGTCAGCGGATATTTTGCATGGACACAGTGCACATTGTATGCACTTTCTCAGGGAAATTAATTGCCCATGTCCCGCTGTGAAATACCCGCTGGTGCAAGTGAATTCTCTCGTACCAACATAAACAGAAAAAAAGGACATATCCACCACATGTCTCACTATTATCGTACGGCTGCGCCGTCATTTGCACCGCGTCAGGAGCGGATGTGGCGTCGTAATCAAAATACAGTCGCATTTGCGCCGAGTATTGCGTTGGGGCCGATATCTCACACAATTCTGATTGCTCTTATGGTTGCAGTTCTGGGGCTGATATATATTACCCAGGTGACAAAAACAAGCAGTTACAGTTATGATATCGATGCGCTTAATGATAAGCTTGCGCAATTGACAACAAAAAAGGAAGAACTCACCAATCAAAACGCTCGATTACAAGCGCTCAAAAATGTCGAAAGCAGCGATATTGCAAAGGCAATGACGACCCCGACACAAGTTGACGCCCGAAATTGATCGGTTTAAACACCACAAGCATATATGATCCGACGACGTTTTTCATGGTCACGATCAGACGTCCTCGCACGAGGGCTTTTGCTCGTGATGATGATATTTGCCGTACAATTATTTTATCTTCAGGTCGTGCAACACAGTTTCTATACTGCTGAGGCGAATGACATACAGGTACAACCGCTCGTGATCAAGCCTGAGCGTGGACAAATCTACGTCCGCGACGGGGGCGCGACGGCACCACTCGTACTTAATGAGCGTGTGTATACTGTATTTGTCGATCCTGCTGAGGTGAAGGATGTAGCAAAAACTGCGGATGCCCTAAAAGTAATTATAGGCGGTAATAGTGTCGGGGATATCGAGCCACTCTTGCGCGACGATTCGAAAAAGATTCGCTACCGCGTGATTGCACGAAATATCAGTAGAGCGCAAGCTGATATGATTCAGAAAAAAGAATTGCATGGCATCGGTATGCAGCAGACAAGTCGACGTATCTACCCTGAGGGTAGTTTAGCCTCGCAGCTACTTGGGTTTGTCGATAATGACGGCAAGGGGCAATACGGTCTCGAGGGTGCGCTCAACGAGCGTTTGTCTGGAAAACCTGGTCTATTACAGACTGTCACAGATGTACGACGGATACCACTCACAATCGGCAGGGAAGATATCGATCGACCTGCTGTCGATGGCGATGACATAGTCTTGTCGATTGATCGAACAGTGCAGTTGAAAACAGAGCAGATTCTTGCGAGTGGTCTCGAAAAAGTTGACGCGACAAAAGGAAGTATCTTGATCATGAATCCCAATAATGGGCAGATCATTGCGATGGCAAACTATCCGACATATGATCCGACGAATTACACCAAGGTCGATGATTATAGCTTGTTCCAGAACCGTATCGTCAGTACGCCGTATGAGAATGGGTCAGTTGTGAAGACACTTGTCATTGCGGCAGGACTCGACAGCGGTGCAATTACCACTGACTCGACATTTCGTGATACAACGGGCTGCACAAAAGTCGAAGATCGTTCTATCTGCAATATTCCAGAAGATCCTATACTGGAGCGCGCGACGATGCAAGATATCCTCACCTACTCACTCAATACAGGGACGGTGTATGTCCTGCGACAGATGGGTGGAGGTGAGATAAACAAAAAAGCTCGTGACACACTCTATCATTATTATCACGATCAATTTCGTTTTGGTCAGTTGACTGGGATCGAGCAGCAGGGTGAGAGTGGAGGCATCATCATATCGCCAAACGAACAGGAGGGTAATGCGGTACGCTACTCCAATATGGTGTTCGGGCAGGGTATGGACCAGACCATGATACAGACGGCATCGGCGTTCTCGGCGCTTATCAACGGAGGGACGTTTTATCAGCCTCATCTCGTCGCGGGGGTACAGTATGACAATGGCTCGTTTGCTGCAAAGCAGGCAGAGATAATTAAGAAAAATGTGGTCGCTGGTTCGGTATCAGCAACAGTGCGAGACATGACCGTCCAAGGTCGTAAACTGGGTGGTTTTGCGCGCAATGACAAAAACGGCTATATGATTGGCGGCAAAACAGGATCAAGCCAGACGATTGACCCGAAAACAGGGAAGTATACCGAGGATACGATCGGCTCATACCTGGGATTTGGTGGCGTGACTACACCAGAATATGTCATAATGGTACGAGTCGATGACTCTAAATTGCCGGGCAATCATGGGTCGGCGGCGGCTGCGCCAATTTTCAATGATATGAATAGTTGGATGGTCGACCATTATCTAACGAAAGACGTCAATTAACAGATATGGAAATCCTACATCTCTCCCAGCTCACGAGCGCTTTGACGCAGCTTGTGCTGTTGGCGCTTGCGTCACTGGTACTTTCGATCATCATCACACCCCTCTATACGGGTTTCGCCTATCGGTATCGTCTCTGGAAGCGGCAGCGATCGACGAGCACAAGTGGGGAAGAGCTGACGGTATTTACGAAGCTTCATGCCAATAAGTTTGAGCGCAATATACCGACGATGGCAGGGATTATCCTGGTTATTTCAGTTGCGGTAGTGACGTTTTTGCTCAATCTTGATAGGCAGCAGACGTGGTTACCGCTGGCTGCTCTCATAGGAGGAGCATTTGTCGGTTTGGTTGATGATGTTATCAACATCAGAGGCAAACAACTCGGCGTTGCGGGCCTGCGGTCGAGCTTAAAATTTGCGATGATATTTGGGGTTGCGGTAATCGGCGCGTGGTTTTTCTATGATAAACTTGACTACCACTCCATCCATGTACCATTTATGGCCGGTCAATGGGAACTTGGGTGGTGGATCGTGCCGCTGTTTGTGATTGCCGTGGTCAGCACGAGCAATGCAGTCAATATCAGTGACGGGCTAGACGGCTTAGCGGGCGGTTTAGCTGCGTCAGCATTTACATTTTTTGCTGCAATCGCGTTGTTGCAGGGTAACATCGGTATCGCTGGGTTTTGTTTTACTATCCTCGGTGCTTTGCTGAGCTATTTGTGGTTCAACGTTTACCCAGCACGGTTTTTCATGGGAGATGTCGGCAGCTTTGCGCTTGGCACAGCGCTGGGCGTGGTTGCGATGCTCACAAATTCGATCTTGTTGTTACCGATCATCGGCGCGATATTTGTCATCGAGGTCGCCTCAAGTGCTCTTCAGCTGTTGAGTAAGCGGTTCCTGCATCGTCGGATATTCGTCTCGGCACCGATCCATCATCATTTGGAAGCAATTGGTTGGCCTGAGACAAAGGTCACGATGCGGTTTTGGCTGATTGCGAACGTGACTGGCTTTGTCGGACTACTGCTTGCGCTTGCCGGAGGCCATATTGCATCATGAGGCAGCGAAATGGGGCGGGGATGACAGCTACTGCTGCGCCACTGGCGGTAAATAGGCGTCATCGGCCTGATTACAAGATCATCCTGTATGCGGGTCTACTCGTACTGATTGGCATCGTTGTGTTATTTGCAATCTCGCCATATCAGATTCACCGTCTCAATGATGCCGGCGGTGATGTTGACCAGAACCACTACATGCTCAAGCAGAGTCTGTATCTGCTTGCTGGTGCAGGTGCGTTTACTGCGGCAACCCTCATACCATTGGCTGTGTGGCGGACATTTGCCTCGAAATTAGTTCTATCTGCAATAGGCGTGTGCGTACTTCTTGCGCTATTGGGGGCGGTCCATGTATCGCCAGCGATGTGCTATAACGGTGCATGCCGCTGGTACGATTTGGGATTTATCACGTTTCAACCTGCTGAGTTTCTAAAGTTTGCGCTTCTTCTGTTTACTGCCGGTCTGCTAGGAAACCGTATAAAATCAGGCACGATCAATAATCCGAGTGAGACTTTGCTACCGATCGGTATCTTGTGCGCTGTAGCGACAGTCCTGGTAGTCGGTCTTCAAAAAGATATGGGTACGGGCATCACAATTGTTGGCATGATAGCAGCGATGGTATATGTCGCAGGGCTTAGCTACCGATACGTAGCCATGTCGCTTGCCGCTGGTGCTATGGCGGGCATTATGTTTATCCTAGTGTCACCACATCGCCTCGAGCGCGTGACGACATTTGTGAACTCGGCTGCTTCAACAGATGCAGCGGGCTACCATATTGAAATGGCAAAGCTTGCGATCGGTAGCGGTGGCGTGTTCGGGCGTGGACTTGGGAATGGAGTACAAGCGTTTGGTTACCTGCCAGAAGCGCTCAATGACTCTATATTTGCTGTGCTAGGAGAAACATTTGGCTTTGTAGGCCTCATTGTCGTCATGTTGCTGTTTGCGGCCTTGCTGATACGCATACTACGCATGGTAAATTATCTAGCGGATCCGGTGATGCGTATGATCGTAGCTGGCGTATTTGGTTGGTTGGCGACACATGTTGTGGTCAATATTGGCGCGATGACGGGCATATTGCCACTGACCGGTGTGACATTACCATTTTTGAGCTTCGGTGGTACGAGTTTACTTTTCATCATGATGTCACTTGGCCTTGTGTATCAAGTGTCTCGTTACACATCGCATCAAACGGTAGAAGAAAGGGGGAAGCCAGATGAAACTCCTCGCGGCAGGGGGAGGCTCAGGCGGCCACGTTACGCCAGTCCTCGCAGTTATCAATGAATTAAGTAAGATGGACACTGATCTTGATGTCTTGTTTGTATGTGACGCATCGTTTGAGCCACAGGCAAGAGGATTGATGCAGCATGCGCGCGTGCCCGTGCGTGTCAAACGAGTGATGGCTGGTAAGCTGCGTCGCTACCATAACCGTACGTGGGCCGAGCGCTTGCGCGATATTGAGACGTTAGTATTTAATATTCGGGATATAGCTTTTATCATCGCAGGTTTTCTTCAGAGTCTCATCATCATCGCGCGATTTCGACCGAATGTGGTATTTGCCAAAGGCGGTTACGTGTGTCTGCCATTGGGGCTGGCGGCAAAGCTATGCCGCGTGCCGCTTGTGATCCATGATTCTGACACACGACCCGGTCTGACAAACCGTGTCTTAGCGCGCTTTGCTCGGGCCATCGCGACTGGGTCTCCTCTCGATAATTATCACTATCCCGAATCGCGTAGCCATTATACCGGCGTGCCGATTGATGCAGCGTTTCGACCATTGACGGCTGCAGAGCAACAGCAGGCGAAGGCTGATATTGGTCTTATCGACACGACGGCACCATTGGTCGTCGTCACAGGCGGCGGGTTGGGTGCGCGAAGTATAAACGATGCGATTGTCAAAGATGCTGCAAGGCTGCTCGACGCTGGTCTGCACATCTATCACGTCTGTGGCAAACTTCATCATGACGCAATGTTAGCGGGTGCGCCTGAACACCCGCATTATCACCTCGTACCTTTTGTATATAAGGATATGCACCACGTTCTAGGAGCCGCCGACCTGATCGTAGCCCGAGGTAGTGCGACGTTTTTGCAGGAAATGGCGGCAATGGCTAAACCCGTCATCGTCGTTCCATCGCACCTTCTCGGTGATCAAGTGAAAAATGCTGCGATGTATGACAAAGCACAGGCGGTACGTGCCCTCACAGATCAGGAAGTCACGGCATCTTCAGCGCTTTGTGACACGATCTTGTCGCTGATGGATGATAGTACATCGCGAAAACACATGTCGCAAAAATTACATCAATTTGCCAAACCTCATGCCGCGTCTGATCTTGCACACTTACTTATGGATGCATATCGAGGAAAGACAACATGAGATTTATGTCGCGAACCCGCACAGCAGAGACGCGTCGTACGCGTAAAGCTCATCTGACCACATCATCATCTGATGGAGTGTTTCGTCGCAGTCGGACAATCACGGGAAGTCAATCGGCAACCGTTTCTAGTGTCGCCGAGAGAAACTCACATATTCAATCGCCGCGTCATCATATCCAAGAACTGCGCATCCATCGACGACGAATTGGCATATCACTGGTTGCTAGTCTGCTGATCGCGGGGACACTTTTCTGGTTGCTCGATCACTATATCGCTGCACCGCGGGTCGTTACCACAACGAGTACGTCTGCCTCGACCGATATATACAGTGCGTCAGTCACGAAGTATTTTGACACACACCCATTTGAAAGGCTGGATAACGTATTGAGGCAAGCAAATTTTCTCAGTACGCTGCAACAGCAACATCCAGAAATTGCCTCAGCTACAATTCATAATGATGCTGGATTTGTTACGCATACTGTGACGCTTACATTTCGACAGCCGATCGCAATTTGGCAGCTTGGCGACACCCGTTACTACGTCGACCGTCACGGGGTACTGTTCGAAGTATATCGTGGCAATGAACCGACGTTACACGTCAAGGATGAGAGTGGGCTGCCCGTTGCAACCCAGAAAGTCGCATCAAAATCATTGATGGAGTTTATCGGATATACCGTGGGCGAGATACACCGTCAACAGGTGGGTGAGATCGCAGAAGTTATATTGCCAAGAGGCACATTACGCGAAGTAGATATTATGATGCGTGGCCGATCGTATCGGATCAAGCTCAGTCTTGATAGGGATGTCTCCCAACAGGTAAGTGACATGATGCATGCGCTGCGCTATGTTGATAACCAGCGTATCACGCCGCTTTATCTCGACGTGCGTGTCGAAGGCAGGGCGTATTATCTAGAGTAGGAACCTCTACCCCATTGTGTATAAGTTCTATATTTGTTCTATTTATGGCATCTCTATATTATATAAAAAAACTATATTTCTATACAAAAGTCAAATATGTCAAACAATAGGGAACAGTAGGGGTGTGAAATATTTTCGGGCAATGTCAAACAAAAACAACAACGTATGTGGATAAACCGACACTATGACGAGCACGAATCTTTCATACGTTATGGCAGGCGCAGGAGAAAAGTAAGAGCGTACGGTCAGAGAGCAGTTCTACTGGCGTGACACAATATCCCCTGTTTATAGGGGATAAAAGACACATGTACACTCATCTTACAAACATATTGTGCTAGTCGTAAAAGATATATTGTGCGACACAAACAATAACGCATTGTTAGGTATGTACACTCATCTTTTCTATAGTGCGAATGACACTATTTTCTCCATTCTTGTGCCTAAGCGCTCTTTCCTACTTGCATTCATCTGACTATATGATAGTTTGAGCCAATCCTGCATCGTAGGTACGAAATAATTTATGATATGAAATATGTTCTATATTTGTTCTATATGCCAATGATGATATTTGGTTTTTATCTATCCAACCGACAGGAGACTAACGAAGCCGAAGTTCGTGCGACGAGCTTTGAGTAAGACGTGGCGGTACAACAGGAGCAGGGGTGCTATGCCCTGCCGCAGCGCTCGTGTCTGATGGGGTCGGTTTTTTACGGCGTGAGCGACTTCTGGTGCGTTTGCGGGGGGCGCCTGGTTCTCCACTAGCTTGTGAGGACTCGGCAGGGGTAGATGGGCTGACACTGCCCTGCTTTGGCTGCTGATGTGGTGCTGCTGGTGACGATGGAGTGGTGACAGGCGTTGCGCGAACGACGGGAGTAGCGCCCTGGATCGGCCATGTCTTTTGGACGGGATCTGGCACTGGTTTTACGGAGAGCTGGTCAGGGGCGATAAGTGATTTGATCTCATGTTCCACTTCAGAGCGATCGCGTGAATATAGGTGCCGCGAGTGAGCGACAATTTGCTCAAAATAATCGGTTTGCGCGTTGGGGAGTGCAAGAGTCGTTGCGCTAAATGCTGGCGCCTTCTCCCCTTTGATCACCATGTTGATGATGAAATTACGGTTGTGCATCTGGAGAAGATCAGCAGGCTCAAATTGCGGCTCAAATTGTTTACTTAGAATCGGTGCATCGTCAGCCGATACGCGAAATGATATCATCGTCCCGACGTTGCCAAATACTGCGTCACGAACCGTGTCCTGCATCTGAGAAATATATTGGTTGGCGACAGTGAGATTGAGGCCGTATTTACGAGCCTCTGAGAGGATAGTGGCGAAACTATCAGTCGCGAAGTTCTGAAACTCATCGACGTAGAGGTAAAATGGCCGGCGGTCTTCGACATTGGGGATATCGCTGCGGCTCATAGCTGCTAGCTGGATCTTCGTGACGATGAAACTACCGAGGATACCAGCATTGTCTTCTCCGATGAGCCCTTTGCTAAGGTTGACGATCAAGATCTTTCCTTCGTCCATCAGCTGACGGATATTGAATGTACTTTTTGGCTGGCCGATGATGTTACGAATGATAGGGTTGGCAGTAAACGCCCCGACTTTATTGAGTACTGGTGCGACAGCTTCAGCTTGGAACTTATCATTCCAGCTGGCAAATTCGATATTCCAAAAATTGAGCACGACGGTGTCCTGACAGGTTGCCAGCACTTCTTTGCGGAATTTCTTGTCGGTGAGCATACGCGTGATGTCGAGCATGGTCGTGTTCGGGTGGTCGAGCAGTGCCAGTATGGTATAGCGAAGAATATATTCGAGACGAGGACCCCAGCTCTCGCCAAACATACGCTTTAATACCCCGATAATCTCTGAGCTGGTATTGTTTTTTAGGTTTGGATCGATAACTTCCATCGGGTTGAAGCCGAGGGGATGGGCGGTGTCGGCAGGGTTGAAGTAGACAACATCTTGTATACGATGTGCTGGTACAAAGCGCAGATTATCAACCGCAAAATCACCATGCGGGTCAATGATCGCGTAGCCTTGGTTGTGATAGATATCGCTGAGAGTAAATAATTCGAGCAAGCCGCTCTTCCCTGCACCAGTCTGACCGATGATGTAGACATGGCGCGAGCGATCGGAGCGGTACAGGCCGAATTGTTGGTTGATACCGCGAAAGTTAGTGAGGCCAAAGGCGCTTATCTGGTCATCGATCGTCCTGTCCCCTGTCAATACTGGTAATTTACTCGGCGGTTCGGCAGTTTTTGTGCTTGCCCAGACGATATTTGGCGTCTCCACATTGGTATGCGGCAAGTGATATACCGATGCAAGCTCTTCGATATTGAGGATGAACCCCTTGTCGATAAATGATCGAGCGGTGTATGGTGCGAGGTCTTCCCTGTCGAAGCTCGCACGCGTCATGACAAATCCATTGAGGTTGGTAGAGTTGAACTGTTTAAATGTCCCGACAAGCGCCTGCATGCGTAACTTTGCGGCGACTCGGTCATTGCCTAGGTAAGCAACGCGAATTTTCACGCGGTAGCCAAGTTTTGTGGATTTCTTCTCGACTTCGGCGATACGGGTCTTTTCACGCTCACTTAGCTCTTTTGGCTTCGATTCGCTGCTCGTTGTGGTAGGCGGCGTCCAAAGTGCTTCAAGTATGCGGACAAAATACCCCATGAAACCCCAGTCAATATTTAGTCCAGCACCACCCTTGACCCTAGAGACATAGGCGCTGGCTCGTTTGTGCCAGTCGTCAGCAATAGGACGTGCGATGATCTGTATCCAGACTTCCTCATCTTTATCCTCAAGCTTGGCGAGCGTTGCGGTGATGCTCGCAAGAGGATCTACCTCAAAGCTTTGAAACGTTTTGATAGGCAACACCTCATTGTCACTCAGGCTGAGCTCTGCAGTGTGTACGACGCCATGCTCGAGATGACGCTTGGTATAGTCCTCGTCGGCAGTATGTATCTGCACGGTCGGGTATTGCGCGTATATCTGACCTTCGACGAAATTTTGCAGATGGCGCGGCACGAGCACATAAAAACGTATCAATTTACCAACCGCGGCGATTTCAAAACTGATATGTTCTTGCCACCCACCGCTCTCGCGCAGTTCTTTGTGGTCGCGCAAGATACCGTGGAGACTAGCGAACATCTGTTCGGCTGCTAATTCTTTTTTGTCGTTGGCTTTAGGGATCTCGAGTATAAGCAGGACGTTGTCGGTATTTTCTATAAGATCAGCGGTACGGTAGTTGCGCCACGCAAGGTAGCCCAATACACTTACAATAGGTATCCAGACATACCACTGGAGTAGAAAATCAAACAAAAATCCGATAAGTGAGCCCATATATTCGCACCTTCTATTGTCGCATAACCATAAGATAATTTACAGTTTACGAGCCTCAATTTGTAAAGAATTTTTCACCAGTCGGAATTTAAGAGTGTACAATCAGTGGTCAACGTGTCAATCATTGCCTGTGAACGTGATTACTTTTCAGCAAGCGTATATGTTGCTTTGGCAACACGCTTGAACTCTGGTTTACTCTGTAGGTTGAGTAAAATTGTCGTCTCTTTGACCTGGCGATGCTTGAGGACACGGCGAACTATCTCGTCACGCGTCAGTGGACTACCTTCTTTTTTCAGGATGTCAGTGATGATGTCACTGACAGTGCCCTTTTTGTAGCCCCATTCGCTAAGAGCATAGATACCGCGTCCTATGAGGACAAAACGCTTATCTTTGATGAGTTCGTTGTGAATCGCCTGTGTTGTGACATTTTTGCGCTTGAAATCGCTATTTTTTATTGCAGTCGCAATCTCGCTAAAGTGCAATGGTGTGCCATTGTCTTGCAAGATGACGTAGATCTTGTCGCGGATGTTTTTTGGGTTGACAGTTGGCCATTTGTTGAGACCCCAGTGGTCTTTGAGATTGCTGAGGTTTTTGCTGAGACTGGCAACGGCACGTACTTGGTCGGGGTGTTCGTGGGTGAGTTTGCCATGTAGCTCGTCGATTGAGATTGGTTGACCGTGCTCTTTGATCGTCTTGACGACCGTGTCGACATCGCTACGCAGTTTTTTCTCATCGTGACGCTCACGGATCGCGACGCCATGGTGGTAGTTGTCGTTTTCACCGAGAACAGTCAAATTCGGCGCGAGTTCAGCGATAAATGCGACATGTGCGTGGTCGCGGTCGTTTGGCGTAGCGTGAACGCGCTTCGTGAGA
This sequence comes from uncultured Candidatus Saccharibacteria bacterium, assembly GCA_964462335.1. GTDB lineage: Bacteria > Patescibacteriota > Saccharimonadia > Saccharimonadales > Saccharimonadaceae > JAPUDQ01. Next base: position 24,553 of record CAYWYG010000007.1, read on the forward strand.
TCGCTGACACGTGCGGCTCCGCCCATCTCATGCAGGTGACGGATGAAGTGTTTCTCGATTGAGCCGATATTGTCAGCATCTTTCTCAGCAGCAAGCTTCAGGCGGATCAGGATAGCTTTTTCAAGCTGACGGACACGCTCACGGGTGATGCCGAGGAGGTCGCCGATCTGCTCGAGCGTCTCTTTGCGGTCATGTAGGCCAAAACGACGAGCGATGATCTCCCGCTCCCTCTCCCGCTCGATACTACTCAAGATGCGCTCGACTGCGCTACTCGTGTTAATGGCGGCTTCAGGGCTAGTATCCATAGATGTTTCCTTACCTACTGTTAGCGGTTGTTATCTCAGATTTACATATGACTATAGAACAAATTTCATTTTATGTCAACAAAATTTGTTATTTCACCATACCATTTCTGTCTGTCGACTATTATAGCACATACTTGGCGCTTATGGTAAATAGTACTGTCAGACTATTTTGTTGTGGAATTTATTGTTTAGCCTAGCACGCTTGTCTGTCATCTTGGCGAGCCTGACTCTGTTGCCATAGGCGGTGCTCGCGGCGTACGTTTGAAAACACCTCGTCGATATATTGCAGCGCAGCCTCAGAGAACATTTCGCGATTTCGTGTCACAAATGCTTCATAGAGGGGCAATTCTGGTATGTATTTACGCATTTGTTTCTCGTGGCGTTCATGGCTTGTCTCGTGCTCATTGGCCATACCGTTGTCGATGATATCGGTAAGTATCCCTGTGCCGATCATGAGATCTAGCTCCAGAATCATTTGGCGGTGTTTCAGATGATGGGCAAACTTTTCATCTTGAGTGAGATCTTCCCTTGGATATGGCGGTATGGTAAATAGTGCCACATAGATAGCGATATCTGGCGAGTATTCGTCCCATATTTGCTCTAACGCGCGTTGTTGTGCTTCATCGCGGGGCACATCTGAGGATATTTCAAGAAATTTCCATGGATCATCTTCGACGATATCATGCAGGAGAATGGCAATAGATAGTGCGGGTTGATCGCGTATACCGAGCCGTTCAGGTGTCACATGCCTGAGAAAATTACGTGCTGGATGGCTTGCATATGCCTGTCCGTCGTCACGATACATGCCCTCATGGGTGCGCACCATATCGCGACATGCCTTATCGGCGAGCACTTTATCCTCTTCTGACCACCCCATGCTCTCGACTTCATCGTGCACCATCTGTAACAAGCCGTCGAGGCCGATTTCTCTTGATATGACATGAAGAGGCACGCGGTCATTCGCGTGCTTTTTGCGTTCAATTGGAGATGATGTAGGAAGTGTTTCCTCTGCTGCCATAGGTCATTATAGCCACCTTGGATAGAAAATATCAAGTTCTCTAAAGCTCAAAAATAGTGAACCCGCCCTAGTGAGCGGCCTTCTGGGAGCGGGTGCTCGACCAGGGCAGGTTCACTATGGGCGGGCGTGTCAGCAGGCGGTGGGCATGGGCGTCTCGATCCATGCATGGACGAGATCGGGTGTTTGCCACGGCCAGCGGGCCACTTTCTCCAGACCTATCTTGTAGGTGACGCCTCGCTCGGTGGCGAGACGGACTCCTTTTGGGAGCAGCGGGGTGACAGCCGCCTCGATGCTCTGGATGTTGGGCCGTCTGGCGCTACCGAACAGCCTCGGGCTGCACAACAGGCCGACGACAACTGTGTCGCCGACACACCCCTCGCGGAATGCTTGGTGCATCCGTTCGAGGGCGTCATTTACAGCTTCCGGAAGCGTCTGTCTCAAGACTTGGCAGCGGAACGTATCGTTGTTCCACGCCAGCTCGAACAGTATGTGACGCGCCGCGCATGGACCGCGGCCAGCTGCCCGAACAGCGATGTCTTCATCGGTGAAGATTGACAAGGTGCTCTCCTGACTCTCAAACTTCCCCACGAATTTCGTGTGGCTTATTTATTATAATACAATATAATATCTACATTTACAATAGTATTCGGCAGGGATGTTACTTATTTCTTCTTGCGGCGAGTGAAGCGGCGGCGGGCGGGTTTGGATGGGGCTTCAGCCAGAAGTTTTTTCGCTTCGTCGTGAGTGATTGTCTTTGGGTCGGTGTCTTTCGGTATCTTGGCGTTTGCTTTGCCATCGGTGATATAGGGGCCAAAGTGGCCATTGAGTATCTTTACGCCGTCGCCGAAATCAGCGATGGTTTTTTCGGCGTCAGCCTTGAGTTTCGCCTCATAGAGCTCTCTCGCCTCTGTCTCAGTTATGTCCATTGGGTCGTGCGGCTTTATGCTGACATAGACTTTGCCGACTTGGACATAGGGGCCAAAGCGGCCGTTGTTGGCCTTCATCTCCTGCCCGTCCGTCGTCAGGCCGACGACACGTGGCAGTTTGAATGATTCGAGAGCTTGATCGAGGGTGACGGTATCGATACTGGCACCTTTTGGCATGGGGGCAAAGCTCGGTTTCTCCTCGTCACTGGCTTCGCCGAGCTGGAGCATCGGTCCGTAGCGGCCAAACCGTGCGATGATGAGTCGGCCAGTACGAGGGTCGGTGCCGACCGTGCGGCTGTTGCCGACAGTGCTGCGGTCGATGTCGCCTGATTTTTCGATCAGTGAGTGAAATGGCGTGTAGAAATCGGCCAGCATGCGGTTGCGCTCGAGTTTGTCGCTCGCGATGTCGTCAAAATGTTCTTCGACACTCGCGGTAAAGCCATAATCGACAATTGGCTCAAAATGATCTGTCAAAAAGTCGGCGATCAGCTCGCCCGCCGGAGTCGGCACTAGTTTACCGCGGTCAGAGCCAGTCCGCTCAGTTATGACTGAGCGTTCGATGTTCGATGCTCGATGTTCGATGTTCGCATTGCTGACCTGTATGCCCTGCGGCTCTTCTAAATTCGAAATTCGAACATCAAAATTCGGTTTGTACGCCAGTACAACCACCTCTCTCTCCTGTCCTTCGCTCTCGCCTCGCTCTACATACCCGCGCGTCTGCACGGTGTTGATGATCGTGGCGTAGGTGCTTGGTCGCCCGATGCCGAGTTCTTCGAGTTTTTTGACAAGTGAACCTTCGCTATAGCGGGCTGGCGGTCGGGCGAATGTTTGGCGAGCTTCGGCATGTTGTAAATCACACACCTCTCCCGTAGTGAGGGCTGGAAGCGTGTTGTCGTCTTTGCCACCACCGTAGATGGCGAGGAAACCAGGGAATATCACTACCTCGCCTTTGGCGATGAAGCTGGCATGTGGCAAATGGCTATTGGAATGTGGCTTTTGTGATATGCCATCTTTCATTTTCCATCTGCTAATTGCTATTGCGATCTCAGTTTTTTCTAGTTTGGCGGGGGCCATTTGGCTGGCTAGCGTGCGGCGGCGTATGAGGTCGTAGAGTTTCTGGTCGTAGTCGTTGGACGAGGCTTTTTCTAGGGACATATCGGTGGGGCGGATGGCTTCGTGGGCTTCTTGGGCGCTGGCGGATTTGGTCTTGAAAGCGCGTACCTGCACGTAATCTTTGCCGTAGGTTGATTCGATATAGTGTGCGGCTGCCGCCATGGCCTGTTTGGATAGCGTGACGCTATCGGTACGCATGTAGGTGATCTTGCCGTCTTGGTAGAGTTTCTGGGCGCTTGCCATAGTCGCTTTGCTACCAAAGCCGAGTTTGGCGTTGGCTTCCTGCTGGAGTGTGCTGGTTGTAAACGGTGCTGATGGGTTGCGTGTGCCGGGCGTCGTGGTGACGTCAGAAACTTCGTATGAGGCGCCTACGAGGCTCTCCAAGAAATCTTTTGCCTCTGTTTCAGTATCGAACCGTTTGGGCAATTCGGCTTTGAATACGACCGCTCCCGTCGTTGACTGCGCCGACTGCGTCGTGCTCGTCACATAGGTCGCTGTCTCGGGTCCTGCCGTCTGGTCCGCCCCTTCTTTTGAAAAATCAGAGATTTTTGCAAAAGAGGGTGCTGCCCCGCCAGACGTCACCCGAGCTGGCGTGACTTTGCTGGCGAACTCAGCCGTTACCTTAAATTGGAAGCTACTCTCAAATGCGCGGATTTCGCGTTCGCGCTCGACGATCAGGCGCACCGCGGGGCTTTGTACGCGGCCGGCGCTCTTGCCGCCGGGGACTTTTTGCCAGACGACGGGGCTGAGCTCAAATCCGACGATGCGGTCGAGGATTTGGCGGGCTTGCTGGGCGCGTACGAGGTGCATGTCGACGGTGCGTGGGTGCTGTATGGCTGCTTCGATGGCGTCTTTGGTGATCTCATGGAAGACGATGCGTTTGGTGCGCGCGGGGTCGAGTTTGAGTACTTCGCAGAGGTGCCAAGCGATCGCTTCTCCCTCGCGGTCTTCATCGGTGGCGAGCCAGACGGTATCGGCTGCTTTTACCGCTTTACGCAGTTCGGCGATCGTCTTTTTCTTGTCGGGGTCGATTTCATAGACGGTCTCAAAGCCATTGTTGACGTCGATCGGTTCACGGCCGTCTTTGGTTTTCTTGGCAATGCTACGGATATGACCGATGCTACTGAGCACTGTAAACTCACTCCCGAGGTATTTCTCGATAGTTTTGGCCTTGGCCGGGGACTCGACGATGACGAGGTTTTTACTCATATGTACAGCGCCTTATACTAGCACGCCTGTGAGATTTGTAAAATAATATAGAGTATATTTCTTTGAGATTTGCTTTTAGGACATCTATATTCTGGCAATCTAGAACTAGCTTGTACTTTTGACCGCAAAAGTACCAAAATTCCTGGGGTGGTCCTCACCGCTTCGGGAAAATAGGCTATCTAGCCACGGGCACGCCAAGACCTCCGTCGGACTTCGGCCGATCCATAATTACGTTAGTTACTGATGGATCGGTTTTAGTTGGCGTGCGTTATTCCGTGTCTATCTCACCTATTTTCTCGATAGCGTCTGCGGATACCCCAGACCCCCGTCCCGCCAACTGGCAGGAACCTGCGGTTGGCTTAGCTGCATAGCACTGTGATTAAGTGCGGTTCACGTCGCTCTCGACTGTCCTGGCGAAACTGTTTGTAAAACACACAATCTCACAAAGTCGAGGACTGTTTGAGCGAAAAAGAATATGCCAGTGGCATATTCTTTGTAGTATCTATCAGATTATCTGCCGATTTTGACGATCCGAGACGTCGTAGTCGAGGCGCCGAAGCTATCGGTGATGGTTAGTGTGACAGTGTATGTGCCATTGCGCTTGTAGGTGTGCGATGCGAAGGCGTTTGAAC
>CAYWYG010000007.1:29855-31245 GCA_964462335.1 uncultured Candidatus Saccharibacteria bacterium
GTGACAGTGTATGTGCCATTGCGCTTGTAGGTGTGCGATGCGAAGGCGTTTGAACCGGTGGTGCCGTCGCCAAAGTTCCATTGGTAGTTCGTGATTGAGCTATCGATGTCCGTGCTGCTACTGGCGTCGAAACTTACGGTGCGGTTTTTGCCTATTGTGGTAGTAAATGTGGCGACGGGTGCGTCATTGACAGAGGTGATGGTCAGAAATACCGTTGCTGTCGAGGCATACTGTCCATCGCTGATGCGGTAGGTGAACCAGTCGCTGCCATAGGTATTTGCTGCGGGGGTATAGATGAAATTACCATCAGAGTTCAGCGTGAGGCTGCCTGATTGCGGACCAGCTACGAGGCTGACGGTAAGCGGATCGTATTCGAGGTCGGTGTCGTTGGCGAGGACATTGCCTATCAGGACAGTGTCTTCGAGGGTCGCGTAGGTGTCGTTATTTGCGACGGGCGCTTGGTTGATATGCGTGACGGTGACGTAGATAGTTGCCGTGCTAGTATTGCCATACGCGTCGTCAACTTGATATGAGGCGGAAGCGACCCCAGTTTTACCAGCTATCGGAGTGAACGTGACCGTGGCGTTCGTGGTGAGACCAGACTGGGTGAAAGTACCGAGTGCGGGCGTGAGGTTGGTCAGGTTGCTGATAGTCAACTGGCTCATCATCGTGGTGTTGGCGTGTAAGTCATTCGCTGTAGGGGTGACAGTGACCGTATGTGTGTCATCGGTTGCGGCTGCATCATCGTTTGCGCGTAGCTGGACATAGTACGGTACATTCAGGTCAAGAGTGACCGTCGCAGTGGCGCATGGTTCGGCCGGTTTGACAGTAGCTGATGGGTAAATCGAATACGTGAAGCTATCGGTACCGACATAGTGATCAGGTGCAAGATACTCAAATTGACCTTGTACACCAAATGTGATCCAGCCACCCGCTGCGGTGCGACCGGAGTTAAATCCATAGTAATACTGTGTATTGGTTGCAGAATTGTAGAGTGAGTCATTGGCCATGACACTGCCGCTGTACAGATTATTTTGTGGGAAGCTGTTGGCGTAGGCAAAACTGTCATTGCCTGCGTAACAGCCGGGTAATGGACTGATGGCATATAGTGGCGTCGGTATGAGCGATACGAGTGCGAGCGCACTTGCGAATGTTGCAGTGAGCGCTCGGCGAGCCAAACGAGAACCTGACATATGGACAAACTCCTTGTTTATGGTGTGAGTATAGCATAGATAGACGGTAGAAGGAAGAAGGAGGAAAGAAACCTGAGATTTTATCGTGAGTCCATAGTCTATAGATAAAAACTCAGGTCTCCTGCCAAGCAGCGAGAGATCGAGAGCGGCACCGAAGTACCACTATTGGTCTCGATACTCTGCTGCTTGGCGCGCCG
>CAYWYG010000008.1:0-27775 GCA_964462335.1 uncultured Candidatus Saccharibacteria bacterium
ACAGCGATGTCTGTTACGGGCGGGAGTATAAGCCTGAGGGTGGAAAAATCGATGTGGCGAAGATTTCGATTCGCGGGCGGTTTCCCGAGAAGGGTTGGGGCTGGCTGGAAGAATCTCATGAGATGGCGGTTATCACACGCGGTGAAGTCTATGCTCTGACGAAAGGGGGCGAACGGTTTGACCTAAAAGCCGGAGACGTGCTGTATATCGAACCCGGAACAAGGTGGTGTTGGTATGGTAACTTTGACATGATTGTCCCTTGCGGCCCTGCTTTTGACCCGAAAAAACATCATTTGGAGGAGGAATAGGATGGGTTCTCTAGAAAATAAAACAGTTATTGTGATTGGTGGCACGAGTGGCTTGGGTGAGTCGGTCGCCAAGAGGCTTGTCGGTAAAGTCAAAAAGCTGATTGTCACTGGCACAAATCAAGACGCGCTGGCACGTATGTCGAAGCATATCGATACGGCTGGCTACACCGAGACGCTTGATTTGGCCGATGAGCAGTCTATTACTGCGTTCGCACATATAATCGCCGAGAATAATGAACAAGATTTGGTTGTTCTTGCAAACGCAGGTATATGGCTTGAGGGAGAAACTGCGGCTACGGAATTGGAAAAGATACGAGAGGTTGTGTCGATTGACTTGATTGGTCACATGCAGCTAACTGTAGCGGTTTTGCCAATTATGCAAGCGCAGAGACAGGGCCACATAATTTTTGTTAACTCAGTTGCCGGTCTTGATTATACGCCAGGCAATAGTTTTTATTCTGCCGCAAAGTTTGGGTTGTTGGGTTTTGCGAAGACGCTGCAGTCAGAGGTGATTAATGATAACATCAAAGTGACTTCATTCCATCCTGGGGGTATGAATACAGACTTATTCAATCGTGCGGGACATGAGTATGGTGAAGCTGATTGGATGATGGATAAGGAAAATATCGCAGAAATATTAATGACTATAATGGCCCAGCCGGAGAATGTACTCATTGACCAGATGAGTATAAGAACGTTTCCCCAAAATATTGTTCGATATAAAGAGATAGGTTAATGAGAGGATAAAGCGTATGAAGTTCAAAAGTGGTACACGCAGGCGGGCACTCGAGTATGAAAAAGATTGGGTGCAGCGGCAGTGAGAAAATACCGTGTCATCATACCGCAGAACGTACAGCCGGTGCCAGAGAATTTCGAAATTAGCGCAGCAGTTCTCCTGCTCGAGTTCTTTCAATCAGATATTGAGTTTCTACCGGTAACATCATTTAAAACACCAGATGTAAGGATTAAAGGCCAGAAGTGGGAAATCAAGAGCCCATCCGGTAAGGGCAAGCATGTAATAGAAGATCAAATTAAACGTGCTTCAAAACAATCACTCAATATAATTATTGACGCGAGGCGCTGTAAGTTGCATATCGCGCGTGTTCGGAACCAGCTTGCCTATAATGTTAGTCTACGTCCGCACCTGAAACGAGTGTTATTGATCAACAAAAAGAGTGAAGTTGAGGTGATAAAATGAAACAGACAGTAAAAAGGAACCGGCCCTGCGCATATTCATCGCTGAACCGGTTCACTGCTACCATTATAGCAGATGTATGCGTATAAAACAAGGAGGCAGATATGAAATATACATCAGGTACACGCAGGCGCGCGCTAGAGTACGAAAAAGATTGGGTGCAGCGGTGGAAGGCTGACAAGACATTTGAAAAGTCGGTCGAAAATCGTAGCAAGGACAACGGGTATGTGTTTTACGACGGGCCACCATTTCTGACGGGCGCGCCTCACCACGGGCACTTGCTTATTAGTTCGGTCAAAGACGCAATGGGTCGCTTTCACACCATGAAAGGGCAACGTGTTGAGCGGACGTGGGGCTGGGATTGCCATGGTTTGCCAGCTGAGGTTTACGTCGAAAAAGCGCTTGGTATTAAAGATAAGCGTGAGATTGGTACGAAGATAAGTATTGCTGACTATGTCCGTGAGTGTCGCGCCTCGATGGTCAAAACAAGCACTGAGTGGGAAGATACAATTGCCCGACTTGCCCGTTGGGTGGAGTTTGAGGGTGCGTACAAGACCATGGACAAAGAGTATATGGAGTCGGTCTGGTGGGCATTTGCCGAGCTCTACAAAAAGGGCAAGATTTATGAAGGTGAAAAAGTGCTCGTGTATTGTACAAAAGATGCCACGCCCATCAGTAAAAGTGAAGTGGCAATGGAAAATAGCTATCAACTAGACACCGACCCAAGTGTGTTTGTGTATTTTGAGCTGGAAGATAGCGACGGCGAGCTCGCACTTGCGTGGACAACGACGCCATGGACGCTACCTGCGAACGTAGCGCTTGCGGTACATAAAGATGTAGAGTATTCGCTCGTACAGTACGACGACAAGAAGTTCTACGTTGCCTCCGAAGCAGTCAGTCGAGTCATTCAAAATGAAAAACATCAACCACTTGAGTATGTGGTACTGAAAAAAGTTAAAGGCAAGGAACTGGTCGGTAAAAAATACCATCCGCTATTTACAAATCGTGGGCCGCAGGCGCACCGCGTCCTCCATGCAGATTTTGTGACAACCGTGGATGGCACAGGTCTTGTCCATGAAGCACCGGCATATGGTGAGGATGACTATGAACTATGCAAACAAGAGGGTATCGATATTGTCTCTATCGTTGATGCCGACGGCAATTACACCGAAGGGCGTTGGCAAGGTAAAAATATTTGGGATGTCAATAAAGAAATAGCAAAGACGCTTGTCGAAGAGGGGAAGGCGCTCAAGGTCGAATACATTCGCCATGAATATCCGCACTGTCATCGTTGCGGGACCAAGCTGATGTACCGTGCGCATCCGAGCTGGTTTATGGATATTCAGGGACAAAAAGAAGAAATGTTGGCTGCCAATGCCGAGACGCGGTGGGTGCCGGATAATCTTCGAACGGGGCGTTTTCACAATATTATCGAGCAAGCGCCGGACTGGAACTTGAGCCGCGATCGCTACTGGGCGACGCCAATTCCGGTTTGGAAAGGTGAGCGCACTGATGGCACGGAAGTCGTGAAAGTCTTTGGTAGTTACGAAGAATTTGAGCAGGCGTCAGGCAAGAAGCTGAGTGACTATCATCTGCCAGAGGTCATGGACGTTACCTTCGAGCTTGACGGTACAACGATGCGTCACATAGGCAAAGTGCTTGACTGCTGGTTTGAGTCGGGTTCTATGCCGTTTGCGCAGTTCCACTATCCGTTTGAAAACAAAGCCAAGTTTGAAGCGATGTATCCAGCCGACTTTATCATCGAAGCAATCGACCAAACACGCGGGTGGTTTTACAGCCTCATAGCAGTCAATGTGGGTTTGTTTGGCAAAGCGCCGTGGAAGAACTTGATCTGCACTGGGTTTATCAATGCGGCTGATGGCAAAAAAATGAGCAAAAAACTCAAAAACTACACGCCGCCTGTGGAGCTGATGGACAAAGTTTCGGCTGATAGTTTTCGTTTCCTCATGCTTAGCAGCCCGCTCACAAATGGCGAGAACTTTGCGCTCGACGACAAATACGTCGTCGATGTTGCGCGAAAACTCAGCATGATTTGGAACATGTACGACTTCTTCACGATGTATGCGGAAGTCGATGGCTGGGAATATGACGGGAAGTTAGTCGACCCGCTCCATGACCTGAAAAACCCGCTCGATATATGGGTAGTCTCGCGCGTACATCAGCTGGTGGCTGAAGTTGAGGAGAGGACTGAAGCATATGACCTGCAAGGCGCACTCAAGCCAATTTTGCCATTTCTCGATGATGCGAGTAACTGGTATGTTCGTCGCAGTCGTCGTCGTTTCTGGAAGAGCGAGGACGATGGTGATAAAAACGATGCGTATCGTACGCTTCACTATGTCCTGGTGCGACTTGCCTATGTGCTCGCGCCGTTTACGCCATTTCTCGCCGAGGAGCTGTATCACAATATGACAAGGGATAGCGAGTCGATTCATCTGAAAGATTGGGTGTCAGCAGGAAATATCAACGAAGAACTTGTCGACGAAATGTCCTATGTGCGCGAAGTCATCAATAACGGCTTATCGCAACGCGCTACAGAGGGTATCAAAGTTCGTCAGTCACTGTTGAAATTATCGATGAATGCCGATGATTACAAGCGACTACAGAAATACGAAGACGTCATATGCGAAGAGCTCAACGTGAAATTCATTGAGGGACTTGGAGAAACGCCCGATAAGCCGATACTTGATTTCACGATCACCCCCGAGCTCAAACGCGAAGGTCTCATGCGGGAAGTCGTACGTGTCGTGCAGGCGGCTCGGAAAGATGCCGGGCTCAATGTCGATGATCGCATAACCCTGCAGCTTACGACGGATGATACCGAGCTACGGTCGGCCATCGATGAGCATGCCGAGACGATCAAGACTGAGACGCTCGCGGTGAAACTCGCCTCTGTAGACGGCGGCTACGAGACAAAAGTAAAGGTCGAGGGCAAGGAGCTGGCGATATGTCTCAGCAAGGCGTAACACCACTCGTTATCGATACACGTGAACCAGCCGAGTATGCGCAAAGTCACGTGCCAGGCGCGATCAATATCTCGACGATGCAGTTTATGAGCGGGCACATACCCTCGCAGCTGCAAGGCGTCGCCAAAGACCAACCGATCATCCTCTACTGCCGCAGTGGGCAGCGCTCAAATACCTGTCTACAAATGTTACGCATGCATGGCTTTACCGATCTCACGAACGGCATCAACGAACATCATGTTGCCAAGCTGCTACGCGGCACCGTATAATAGCGATAGCACTTTTGCACAACCAGTATCACGAAGCGGGGAGAGACTGACTCGATGAACCGCTAGCAACCAGTCGTAAGACATGGTGCTAATTTCAGCCCTATAGAAGGGGAAGATATGACGTACATCGTGACATAAATCGTCTGCATGCCAGGCGATTTTGTTTTTATAAAAATTATTTTAAGGAGGAACTATGCCAACATTTAAAACAGCCGAATCGGTCTCGCCGAAACACCCGGACAAGCTCTGCGATCAGATATCTGATGCGATTCTCGATGCGTATTTGACGGGTGATCCTGATGCGCGAGTCGCCGTGGAGACGGTCGGTGGACACGGCAAAGTATTTATCACGGGTGAAGTGACGAGTACATTGCACCCTGAGATTGAGCCGATCGTAAAACGCCTTGCGGGCGATATCGACGTGACAGTACATCTCGTCAAACAAAGCCCTGAGATCGCACGCGGTGTCGATACGGGCGGTGCTGGCGACCAAGGTATCATGGTCGGCTATGCCTGCAATGAGACGCCTGAATTGTTGCCACTCGAAGTCGTCCTGAGCCGGGCGCTCAATCAATATCTATTTGAACGCTGGCCATTTGATGGCAAGACACAGGTAACGCTCAAAAACGGCACCATCGTTGCGCTGGTTGCGAGTTTTCAAAATGCGCCCCATGCTGAGTTACGTGACGCAGTAGTGGCGTGGACACAATCGATCGACACGCCAACCGACAAAGATGTCGCGATCCATGCCAACCCGGCAGGCGACTGGCATCAGGGTGGTTTTGAAGCCGATGCCGGTCTCACTGGACGCAAGCTGGTGGTCGATAACTATGGTCCGAGCATCCCGATCGGTGGCGGGTGCTTTAGTGGTAAAGACGCGAGTAAGGTTGATCGCAGCGCTGCCTACATGGCACGCAAAGTTGCGATCGATTATCTCAAAAAACGTGATGCCAAAGAAGTATTTTGTCATCTCGCCTATGCGATTGGCTACGATCAGCCACTTGAGGCCTCGGTGACGATCGATGGCGTGCAAGAAGAAGTAAAAGGCTATGACCTCAGTCCACGCGGCATCGTACAATTCCTCGATCTCAAGCGTCCGCAGTTTGAAGAAACCGCACGGTATGGTCACTACGGGCACGCTGATTTTACGTGGGAAGCATGACATTGACAAATTATTTATCTTGTGCTAATATAGAGACATAAGATCGTAAACACAAAAAGGAAGACCACTACAATCATGGAAGCAAAAGATCTCGTTGGACCGGCGGCTGCAGTGACAATCGCAGCGAGTGCGATGACTGCTCCAGCCAGTGCAGCCTACAACTCAGAACTCAACCAACCATCATATTGGGGAAGTACTTGTTCTAAAACTGATATGTCGGGTGAAGTGATGACCTACAGTGTGACCGACCCCAATGCCGTCAAAGTTGTCGTCAAAGGTGGTACGGAAAACAAGGTATACGAGCAGGCTCCGTTTACTAACCTGACGGCACCGATCAATCCGAATAATGGCAAGCCTTATGCAATTAGCCATGTCATTGTATGCTACAAAGACGGTACGAGTACGACGACAACTCCATCAACGACTCCTGCGACCAATAACGGCAACGGCCAAGGTAATGGTGGTCATGTTGGTGGGCAGACGACGGGTACGACGCCAGCAGCAGCTCCATCCACGGCAGTACCTGCTGTTGCAGGGACAAAAACTGTTACAGGGCCTGCGGCAATTGCAAATACTGGCAACGAAGTTGCGACGACTGCAGCAAAAACCGCTGGCTTGGGTGCTCTTGTCTACGGTCTTACTCGATTTTTCCGCCGTTAGATCTCGTGATAGCCTACAAACTACCCCAGATATTTGGGGTAGTTTTGGTATACTATAGTATATGAAGATTGCAGTCATCGGTGCGAGCGGCAAGACGGGCAGGGTGTTCGTCAATGCTGCACTTGGTGCAGGGTACGACATCAGGGCAGGGGTGTACCGTAGTGAAGTATTCAAAAGCAGCGACCATCTAGAAGTTATAAAAATCGACGCCTTAAAAGGTGGTGATGTCGATACGCTTGTGGCGGGCTGTGATGCCGTCGTGAGCATTATTGGGCATGTAGCTGACAGCCCTGCATATTTGCAAACGACGGCGATCAGTAATGTACTGAGCGCGATGAAGCGACATCGCGTGAATCGATTGATTAGTCTGACTGGTACGGGTGTACGACAGGCTGGCGATGCTCCATCGTTGATCGATATACTCGTGAACCTATCGATACGTATCACAGATCCAGCACGTATGCATGATGGTCGTGCGCAAGCTGACGTCATACGTGACAGCGAAATGGATTGGACGATCGTCCGCGTTCTCAAATTGACAGATGGTCTAGAACAAAATTATTCGTTGACGGATGGCGGGCCAGCATTGGCATTGGTGTCGAGGCATACTGCCGCCGAAGCATTGTTACGCATCCTGCATGACCGTAGTCACATCCGGCAGATGCCGGTGATATCACGTGGTGAACGCGTCTTGGGATAGTATGAGCACGCCGTGCGCGGGCAGAGTGATGATTGCCATATGCTGGTCGTCAGTCGTGACTGGCTCAACGATAAAATCATCAAACTGCTGACTGTAACCTGTCCATGAGCTATTAAACCTGATATACCATGTACCGTTCCGCGGAAGATGTATGTCATAAGAATCAAAACTGCGATCCGTAAAATTGATAAGAACCAGTACGTCATCACCTGCGCCGCCGGAGTGCCAACGATGATAGCCAAGCACAGCATCGGCGTCATTCTGATGGAATATTGCAGTATGCAGGCCTTGTAGCCCGAGTGTGTTGCCATACTCATTGCGACGGAGGCGTATGAGATGTCGATGAGCAGTAACCATGCCGGCATGTTCCTGGGCTTTGTCCCAATCGAGAGCTTGCCAATCGTTAAATTCGCCCTCTTGCAAAAATTCCTGTCCCTGCAAGAGCATCGGGATACCTGGCGCAGTCAAGGTAACAGCAGATGCGGTAAGCAGGCGTTGTTGGGCTGATACATTGTCGCCACCATTTGGATCGGCGGCTTCATTGAGACGTGTTGAGCCGTTGGCAGCACTATCGTGCGAGTCTGCAAAAATAATTTTCTCGTAGGCATTGCCATTGTACGCCTGGTGTAATTGTTCGATCAATGAACCAAGGGACGCCGGTTTCCCATAGGTCAGTCCGAGTGCATCACGTATAGCGTGGGGAAAGACGATATCCCATTGGGCATCAAAACCGCAACCTGACGCAGTGGTCGGTCGGGTCACGTATTCGTTGGCTCCGCAATCCTCGGCGATCATGATACTGCCTGGGCGTACGCGATGGCCAATAGTTGAGATATCACGGAGCAGATTCCATGCGTCACCGATATCGTGCTCGGGGTCGTCGTTATACGATTTGGTATTGCGCATGTAAATAGTCGAGTCAATCCTGAGACCATCGACGCGAAACTCGTTAAACCACATGACGACATTGTCGAGGATAAACTGGCGAACTTCTGGTCTGCCATAGTCAGGTCGTGCGCCAAATGGTGTATCGGCTCGCCAGTCGTTATAGAAATAGATACCGCCTTTGTTGTCTTCGGTTGTCCAGCCGTCAAATTGCCACAGTGTATCGCTAAAGAGGTGATTGTAGACGACATCAACGATGACGCCGATGCCTCGGTCGTGACATGCACGAACAAATGTCATCAAACCATGACGCCCACCATAGGCATTTTCAATCGAGAAAAGATCACGTGGGTTGTATCCCCATCCCTGAGAATATGCCATATTTGTGACCGGCATGAGTTCGATCATGTTTACGCCGAGATCTTGTAGGTAATCCAGGCGGTCGATGGCGCTCTCGAACGTACCAGCAGTGGAGACGTCTGGTCGCGCGAATGTACCGATATGAAGCTCATAGATGATCTGATGCTCTCGCGGTATTGGCAAAAATATATCATCACCCCACTCAAAGTCGTTGGCAACGATCACTGATTGGCCATTTTCAGTAGCGGTGAGCTGGCGAGCGCGTGGGTCATTGCGATACAGCTCTCGTCCGTCAGGTGTCGTAATCTTATATCGATAGATGTGTCCTGGTTTCGCGTGTTTGACGATCGTTGACCAATACCCCCCATCTTCACTTTGCATCGAAATCGGTATTTCAGTAAATGTCCCGACGATATCAACAGACGTTGCAAATGGCGCCCAGACACGAAAGTGCACGCCTCCACGATGAACAATTGCCCCCAATTGTTTTTTGACCTGATGCATACATCTATTATCAAGCCATAAGCGTCAATGTGCAAGGTAATGCGGTATTTTATATAAAATTTCTGAGACTATAAGCAGTTCTCGGCGTAGACGAACGATACAAAATAGGGAGTTCTATGGGAGGGGTGCTAATGGTTATTATGCATCAGTAGTGCTACACTAGAAACGAATTTATGATACCATTTCTTCCTATCGCTATAGTTGCTGCAATTGGTGCGCATAAATTGGCTCTCAATCTTGATACGCATCGTAAGCCCCGTGACGCATCAGTTTTATTAGCAACATTTTCAACTCCATATATGGCAGAAATTGCACGTGGTACGTCGGGTGATTATTACTATTCTGCTATGGTCGCGATAGGAAACCCCGAAGATCTAGCTGCTCCACCACACGATAATGTGCCAAATGCGTGGACGGGTGGCGCTATCTATCGTGTCGATTTACCGTTTATAACAAAAGTTCACTTGCTGGGTATACCGAAGACGGAACCCGCTCAAGTAGATCCATCAGGCGACCACATGGAACCTGTGGCGCTAGAGGGGGACTTTCCTCGCTATTTCTCATTGTATGCCGAGATAGGACAACAAGTTGAGTCGCGTTATATCCTTGATCCAGCCGCTATGCAATTCATCGTAGATTTCTGCAGTACGCATCATTGGGAGATCGTTGGTGATCAGCTTATCTTTCTTCATGCCAATATATCAACCGATCATG
Organism: uncultured Candidatus Saccharibacteria bacterium; assembly: GCA_964462335.1. Lineage (GTDB taxonomy): Bacteria > Patescibacteriota > Saccharimonadia > Saccharimonadales > Saccharimonadaceae > JAPUDQ01. The sequence goes on from CAYWYG010000008.1 coordinate 9,742, forward strand.
ACCCAGTTGCGCTCATGAAGATCGTGCAGGAGTTCATCGATCACATCAAGCCAGCTATCGAACGGCCGATTAGCGAAGAGCGCCAGATGCAGCGTGCATCATATGGCCAGGAGCGTCGTGGACTACTTTGCCCACTATGTGGTACGCTGATGACAAATCAAGGAAAATATCTCCTGTGCCCGCAGGGGCACGGTATGTTGGCATATGGGAGGGTACTTGCTGATATACGCAAGAAGCTTCTTCATGTGGATATTAGTAATCCTGTGGTGTTGCAACATGAGGGCATCCGATGTCCTTCGTGCCATCATGATATGACAAAGATGGCGTATGATGCGACTCAAGTCATGATAGACTCGTGTACGCACTGTCCGTATCGTTGGCTGGATGCTGATGAGGTGGCGGAGATAAAATTAAATGATCGGCTCGCTGATCTTGACATTGGTACACCACTGGATACAATGCAATTTGAGGCTCGATCTCATCCGCATAATCCGTACGACCGTTCACACTGAACTCTCGGTTTATTTTTAATCCAGTAGCTTAGACTTGTATGATGAGTACGTCACAAAAATATCCACATTTTGATCAGTTGTAGTGGGGGCATCAGCGGGCTGGGTAGGGTACGTGGGGGTAACGCACGTTTGGTGAGCGAGGCGTTTAGCTCGGTATCTTATGCAATTCGGAAGACTGCGAAAGCCTAGCCAAACAGGTAGCTATGCATCAAAGGCCACGCGTCCCAGAGTTTGATGAGTAATAGGAACGAGATGACAATGATGGCGCCAATGGGGAGGCCGAAACGAAATGTATGATTTTTCGACAAAAATTGTCTTAGTCCATAGACGTATGGAATTATCAACCACGTTACGATTACCCGTTCGACATAATCGCTGTCACTGCCGAATCCGTGATAGACATGTAGCAATAGTCCGAGTATGAGTAGAGCAAATAGTATGAGTGACAATGTTGCTACTTGTTTTGCGTTTGGGATACGGAGTCGGCTCAGTGCAAGGGGAGTGACACAGCAAAATGTGACCATAAATGCGATCATCCCCGCAAGTATGGCACCTAGTCCGGCTAGCCATACTGACTTATCGGTGAAAAACATCCATATTATCTCGTACACGATAAACGCGGCGAGGAGCGCAAGCGCAACTATAACAGTGTCGATAATGTATACGGCGATATATGGTTTTTGTGTTAGTTTCATGGTTTTATGATACATCTGCTCATCGTCAATATCAAATGATGCAATAGAATTAGTGACGAAATATATGTATGCGAGAGAGGATTGGTACGCAGCCGATTTTAGGTGATATCACATATACTCTCTGCACGCACTGAGTTTGCCTGTGTCATAGCCGCGATTAAACGCCTTGACCCGATCGGCCGAACTGCCGTGGGTCCATGTTTCGGGGTTGATAGAGCCTTGAGTGCTGGCTTGGATGCGGTCATCGCCGACGGCTTCGGCGGCGCGGATGGCTTGTTCGATATCGCCCGGTTGGAATACGTTGCGGTTGCGAAGTGAGTGTGCCCATAGGCCAGCAAAACAGTCAGCTTGCAGCTCAAGTTTGACGCTGAGGCTGTTTTCGCCAGATCGTTGGTAGGCGGGATCGTTTTGGGCGCGGTCCATGATGCCAAGTACCTGTTGGGCGTGGTGACCGGCCTCATGGGCGATGACATAGGCTTGGGCGACATCACCATTGCTGCCACCGAGTTGCGTGAGGACGGAGAAAAATGTCTCGTCGAGATAGATCGTGGCGTCGAGCGGGCAGTAGTGGGGGCCGACTTGAGTGGTTGCGACACCGCACCCGCTGCGCGTCGCATCACGAAATAAGACGAGTTTGGGGTCCTGGTAGGAGATGCCTTCGGATTTTAATGCATCACGCCAATATTGATTTGTCGAACCGAGTACCGTGCTGACAAATGTCTCATAATTGTCTTTGCCTTGGAATTCTATGGGCTGTTCAGTTGTCTGGGAATTCCCACCGATGCTACCCGTAACTTGCTCAAGCAGCGCAGGGTCAACCTGTACGCCCATATAACTGAGAGCGAGAAACATGATGATGCCTACGATAGCACCAGCACCACCGAGTGCGATGCCGCCCATGCCGCGTCGATCTTCGACGTCACCACTTGTACCTAGTTGATCCCATAGAGCCATATGACGATAGTAAATACTATATGATGAATAGTAAAGGTCTTTATGATGCGAAGCGCGTCCGAATCCACAAAATAGCTGAGAAATGTGTATTCGTAAAATCTTTATGCTATAATGATGCGTAATTCCACCAAGCATATAAAAAGCGGAAAAAATAAGGGGGTTTTATGAAGCGACTCATCGCTTTTGTGATGATGAGTGCGATAACGGCGATGGTCGCGCACGTTGATATTGTCTCGGCGACAACTATTACTGTGAACACGACATCGATGACAGGTATCGAGACCGGAGATGGTTTGCCGGAAGAATGTTCGATATATGATGCGGTCGTTGCTGCACGAAGCGATACGAGCACCAACGGATGTCCTGCGGGAGACGCAAATCCTGAAGGTGACACCATATTGTTGCCTAGCGGTACGTTTGACGGCTTTAATAAACCGGTCATGTCCGTAAGTGGTGATAAAATTCAGATCATCGGTCAAGGAAAGACTGAGACGATACTGAAGGACTTGACGATTCTGAACGGGGGGAGCTTCTTTTTCTCGCTACGCGACGTAGAGCTTTTACGTAGTAGGGTCACGATGACATCTACAGGATCAACATCAAATACACTGGAAGTAGCCGAAGTGAAGATGACGGGCGGAGCTATATCAATACGGCAAAACGACACTTCAACAACGACATCTCTTCTACGGGATATTGAGGGGGTGAAAGATACGGTAAATAGTATCAATTCGTATATCAACATATTTTCTCATTCTCCAAATTCAGGAAATACGGTTGTTCGGAACGTGACACTTGCGGGCCAGGGCGGATATACGGGTATTTCATACTATAGCCCATATGGGACAAGTGATCTTATTGTTGAGAATTCTGTGATCTCAGGCTATGGTACAGGGATATTTAGCAATGAGTGTACTGAATATTCTGAGCCGGTCTATTCGTTGCATATAACTAACTCGTCGATTGGCGGAGGAGACATGCTTACGGGTGTATACGCCGCGTGCGGACATGTGGTTGTGAACGATACGATATTTCACGATATCATCGGTTCAGCGCTCTTAGTTGACACGAATTATATGTCACCCGCCTGTGTGACCCAATACTCATCTCGCGTTGAGGTATACAATACGACATTTACGAGAATTTCACCTTCGATAACTGCCCCAGGTGTTGTATATGTCGAGGCGGTTCTTGATGGGTGTACTGGTGTTCAGTCCCAGACATCGGCGTCAAGTTTAATCATGCGGCATAATACTTTTGCCGATAATTCACTAGCCTCTTTTGCAAATATTGCGGTTACGAATGGTGCCGTGATTGACGGTTTCGTCGTGCAAAACAATGCATTTCAAGGTAGAGCTCTGAGTGGTTTGTTTACGTCTACGAGCGCTCCAGTGGTGACTCACAACCTGACGACGGACACTCGGGAGCCGGAGGATGGTTTTCACCGTGTTGCGACGCTTCTTCTAGGCGCACTAGCGGACAATGGTGGTGCCGCGCTGATAGGCGCCAATGGCTCGGGTGGTCATGTGCTTACGATGCGTCCGTTGTGGGGTAGCCCGCTCATTGACGGTGCTCCGGACGTTGGTTTAACTACTGACCAGCGCCATCAGCCACGCGCGCAACTAAGATTGAATAGTTATGATATTGGTGCGGTGGAAGTATCACGTCAGGAGGTGCTTGGTGATGGTCTGGTCGCATCACAGCTTGATGAGTATATCAATGGCACCGCGACGGTAGTCCCTGCTGCGACGCTTGCGAAAACAGGGATAGATATGGCGTGGCCATTGGCGAGTGCAGCACTACTCGTCGTTATACCAGTTATTTTTCGACTCCTCGAGAAATTGGCTCGTGCTACGACATCATGATACGAGGTTAGTCGATCAGAGTTCGACAGTCTCTTTACTTTTCATGTGGCCATCGAAATCAACTTCGTAAACAAGCATATCGTCCTGCGGCATTTCGGTCGTACCGATTTTCGCATCAGAAATATTTTCAATGTATTTCATGAGTGAGCGAATCGAATTGCCGTGGGCAACGACCAAAACAGTTTGCCCATGACGCAATCTGGGCAGGACGATACGTAGATAAAATGGTACGGCACGCTGGTAAACGTCCTTCAAGCTCTCACCGCCCTCGATCGGGCCATCCCAGCTTCGGCGCAGTTGGTCGTATGCTTCTTTGCCGATTGCTTCATCAACTTTATCCTTGTTCATACCAGTATAGACACCATAATCTCTCTCATTGATAGCGGCACTAGACTCAGAACGAAGGTCAGTCTGGTCTGATGCGTTTTTGATCGCCTCAAGCGTCTCCTGCGAACGAACTTGTTGCGAGGTAAATGCATAGTCAAATTTGATGTCATGTAGCTTTTCACCCATGCGAACAGCGTCTTTAAAGCCTTTTTCACTGAGATGGACATCGGTCGTGCCTGTCCACAACCCTTGGGCGTTCCACTCGGACTGAGTATGCCGTACAATAACGAGCTTGCCACCAGTTTGGCGCGCAACGACACGGTTTGGAACGTCACCGTACCAGAACTGTATGATATTTTGCACGGTCACATCATTGATACGCGCAATTGCTTCTTCGGTATTGAAAGCAGCGTGCTGGGTCATGACGATGCCAGGGATTTGGAGCATCGCATGGACTTCGGCGGCGTGCTCATAGGTAGTAGGGCTGGTTGACTCACTGTCGAGCGCGCCGATCATTTCTTTTTGCAGGATCAATTTCTCACCTTCGATCGTATCAAGTCCTGCACCGGCAATGTGACCACTTTTGACGCCATGGATGAGCGCGCGATTTTCGACAAGTTCACCGCGGGCAGTATTGATGAGGATGACACCTTTTTTCATCTTCGTGATCGTAGCTTGATTGATGAGATGATAATTATCGGCAAGCAGGGGTGTATGAAGCGTGATGATGTCGCTTTGCGTCAAAATATCATCAAAAGTAACATAGGTGATACCCATTTCTTTGGCAAATGCCGCATCTTCGCGTATATCGTACGCGATGACATTCATTTCAAAGCCCTTAGCGATCTTGGCAACATGTCGTCCGATATGACCCATGCCGACAACGCCCAGTGTGCGGCCTTTGAGATCTATACCAGTAAGATCGCTTGCAACAAACGTTCCTTTACGAGTGGCGCTTACCGTAGGGATGAGCTTGCGGGTGAGGGCGAGCATCAGAGAAAAAGCTGCTTCAGCGACGGTGTTTTCGCCGTAGGTAGGGACATTGACGACAGTGACGCCACGAGCCGTAGCTGCATCGAGGTCGATATGGTCAAACCCAGTGCTGCGCGTCGCAATCAGTTTGAGGCGTGGCATTTTTTCGATCATCTGCCGAGTCACTTGACTCGTCACAAAGACAGAGATGACCTCGGCGTCTTTGTCGAGGTTACGTAACGATATCTGATCATGAACAAATTCCCAGCGATGGTCTGTCTGTCGTAGGCCCTCGTTGATCTGTGCTTGGTCTATCTTTGTCGCTTCATAAAAAACGATAACTGCCATGTTGTGCCACCCTATTACTTATGCTTATCTAGTATCTATAGTAATAAGGAATGGATGATTAGTAAATGGGCACAGTTGTTCCCGCGAAAAATCGGTATACTGGATAATGTGACGGTTTCTGATACTGAGTTTGATAATTTGATATCACGCGCCATGGACGAGCTGCCAGAGCAGTATATAGCGGGGTTGCGTAACGTTGCTATTGTGTATGCCGATGAACCGAGTCCTGAACAGGCAAACAAGCTACACCTACGCGGCGATCAGCGACTGTTGGGCTTGTATGAGGGTATTCCACTACCTCAGCGTGGGGCGGGCTACAATCTGGTGCTGCCAGACAAGATAACACTTTTTAAGCACCCGATTTTAGAAGTCTCACATGATGACACAAGTTTTTATCGACAGATCAAACATACATTGTGGCACGAAATTGCGCATTATTATGGTCTCGATCACGATCGCATTCATGAGATCGAAGCACATTGGGTGTCGTAACCTGTAGACATTTGGACGGGTGGGGCATTGACACATGTTAATTATTATGCTAGTATAGAAATATACCCACCATGCTAAAAATAAAACGAACATTTCATCTCTCGATCCCAACATTCGGTCTTGCTTCGACAAGATCATTACAGTTGAGCCCTGTGCCTGATGATGGTGATGAGCTGACGCAAGCCGTCGCTGCCGATACGGTCGATCACGATGACAACTGGGTTTTGGGCGAGCGACCAGATGAGGCTGAACTCGACGCCTTTTGGGACACGGTTGAAAAAGACATTCAAAAAGACCCGAGCTGGTTCAAATTTGACGATTAATCTACGCCTCATGAAGTGTTTCTGCTATCATGAGCGTATATTTATGATAGTAAATGGGAGGGGATATGGCAGTCACACCTAAGTCACCAGACGCTACTACGCAACCATCGACATCGCCTGCGTCGGATGCGGCGAAACCAGTGCTTGATGTACCTAAAGAGAAACATAGCCGAGCATTTTCATTTGTGAGTATGCTCTTTCTCGTGATGCTCCTCGTTGCGGGTATCATGAGTTATCTCTGGTATGGCCAGTCGCAACAAGCGTCGGGTTATCAAAATGACATCAGCTCGCTCCGCAAAGAGACTGAGTCGCTACGTACAACGATCGCGGCCTTGAAAAAGCAAAATGCGAACCTCGGTGATGCAGTCGTCGATCAGGTTGCCAACGGTACGGCAACCCAAACTGACGATGAGGCGATACGCGCCGTCGTCGGAGCTCGCGTGCATGCTTACAAAGATGGTGCGGATGACAAATTTACAATCACCTATGTCAAAAAAGAAGTGCCATTTGCCCGTGTCGGCGTCAGTGTCGAGCCGGCTGGCGGATATGCCTGTTGGCTGAAAAAAGCCGATGATATCTGGCTCGTTCTCTTTTGCGGTCAAGCACCGCCGCTCCAAGCCGAGCTTGATATCTGGGGGGTCCCCAGTAGTATCCTGAACTAACGCTTTACGAACTACCTCGTATCTGTTACAATACGTTACTAGTACAATTAATTCTCAAAAAGGAATGCTATGAAAGCAGTCGTTCGAATCGGCGGTAAACAGTATGTTGTCGCCGAAAAAGAGACCCTCCTGGTGGATCGCCTCCCGGATGGAACCAAAGAGCTCACGCTCGAACCACTGATGGTCTTTGGTGACAAAGATGTTTCAGTTGGCACACCGCTTGTCAGTGGTGCCACAATAAAAGCGACAGTCGTCGACGAAGAAGTCAAAGGTGACAAAGTCCGCGTTATCCGCTACAAAGCCAAAAAGCGCGTCCACAAAGTCAACGGCCACCGTCAACAATACAGCCGAATCGAAATCGGCGCGATAAAGTTAAAGTAAGAACTGCAACAGTAAAACCAGCCGGGCGCACCTGGCTGGTTTTACTATGAAAAATCTTTCGTTAGTACAACCACCGGTCGTACCATTATCTAGCTAAGCTTGCTGGCGACACATTTTCTCACAAACTGATTATGATATAATTGATACCGTAATCGATCACAAATAGGTCGAATGGGAGGGACAAATGCGTAAACAGATAGGAGTCTATGAAAAAATCCTTGCCGCAGTGGCAGTGAGCGTGTTTGGTGTGGCGATACTGTCACCATCTGCAAGTGCGGCGACGATTCCTGTCGATGACGTGACGGCAGTAGGCAGTCCGGTGACGTGTAATTTGCAGAGTGCTATCGAATCAGCCAACACCAACACGGCAGTCAACGGATGTGTCGCGGGAGACCCCATGCCCGCAGTTGATACGATTGAGCTGGGAAATGGAGCGTATCAACTAGCTGGTGATAGTACGACCGTCCTCAGCGAATCTACTAATTTATATGGCGTTCGAGTACTGATACGACGATAGAAATAGTTTTGCCAGGCGTGGGCGGAGTTAGCGCTATTGTCGAGGATATCGTAGAGCGGCAATTTACCCTACGCTACGCTCATTTTACGATTACATCACCGAGTAGCGGCACGTATGGTAACCTCACGAATTCCGTGAGGGCTTCAGTTGGCGCAACAATTTATATCGATGATGTCGTAGCTGGTATTTGCACAGTGATTACAGTTGGCGATACAGATTCTCACAACAAAGGCAGCGTCTCGATTCGTAATAGCCAGTTCATGAGTATCGAGGTTGTAAGAAACCACAGGATGTCATCTTTTCCAGTGACGATCCAGGATACACGGGTAGAGACATCCTCCCCCATAAATATTGGTATTATCGTCGATGATCATCAGGCGAGCACCCAACAAGCAGATAACTCCACGCTGGTCGAGCGCAGCAACATACAAGGCCAAGGTGGGAGCTACACGACTGGCATACGCTACTATAATCCGCGCGGTATTACGAATTTTACGCTACGTGATAGTATCGTGACGGGGTATAGTATCGGGATAAGTGTGAATGAGTGTAGCGTACGACAGTCTTCGGGCTCAACGACGTATGTAGAAAATTCGATGATAGGTGGGGGTGGCATGAATGTTGGTGCGGCTATCCTGTGCGGTCACTACATATCTATCGACACTACCTATCACGACATTGTGGGATCGGCCGTCACTGCTCATACCAACACCTCAATACATAGCTCTTCTGAAAGAGGTGCATCCCGTTTAGAATCTTACAATTCAACGTATACGCGCATTACCCCGGGCGGAACGTATGATTTTTCATCCCTCGCCAACCAGTCGGCAGGATCGTTGGGTATTGCTCAGCTCACGGGAGTAGTGACTATATATACAACAACATCACCAGGTGCTGTCACGGCTACTGGGTCTGAGCTCATATATGTCCACAATACATTTGCCAATAACACGCTCGGCACGGGCTCCGTGCTGGCCTTTGATGGCGCTGCCGATCTGGCGACGATGAGATGGCGCAACAACGCTATGGAAGGTTCACCTAGGACGGGTAGCTATACTGCCACTGCTGATACCGTTAGCGATAATCTCACGACAGGTGTCGCGCAAACAGGGATTGCTCACGTCAGTGGCTTTGTCCTCGGCGCGCTGGCCGACAATGGCGGGGTGCGTCCTCTAGGTGTCAATGGTACGAACGGGCATGTACTCACGATGCGTCCGCTTGCGACTTCGCCGCTCATCGACGGTGCTCCAAGTGCAGATCTCACGCTCGATCAACGTCACGGCCCTCGATCGGTATTAGGAGCATATGATGTCGGTGCAGTCGAGGTGAGTATAGCTGAATATCTTGCAGGTGGCGGCGTATGGCCGCGTCTGACTCTCGCCCAGACAGGCACGAATCAATGGCTGATAGTGGTTGGGGTGATTACGATAATGAGCATCATGGTTGCATTGCTATTTCTGCGCGCTGAATATTCTCGCGACAATGATATGATGAGGCACGAAGGCATTTGGTTATAGTTCTCGTTCGTTAGCCTCGATAAGGTTATAGAGGTCTGGTCGTGAGCCCAGCTATCGTACCCACCTTTTGTTTCACGCGTGGTATAATCATGAGAGCTATGAAGGGATGTAGAGTATGAGCTCACCAGTGATTATCGCGGTAACCAATCAAAAGGGCGGCGTCGGCAAGACGACGACCAGTATCAACGTCGCGTATTGCCTCCACAAACTGGGGAAACGAGTCTTGCTCGTGGATTTTGATCCCCAAGGCAACGCGACTAGCGGGCTCGGCATCGACAAACACGCGGTGACGCTCACCAGCCTCGATATCATTCAGCTCGATAGTTCGGCAGCTGATGCCGTCGTGCCTACCCAGTACAGACACATCGACATCATCCCGGCCGTGCCGGAACTTGCCAATGCCGAAGTAGAGCTCGCGAAAGCCGAACGTCGATTTGTGCGCTTGCGTCAGGCCTTGCAGCACCTCGATTCGTACGATGTCATCGTGATTGATAGCCCTCCAAGTTTAAGCCTCCTCACGGTTAATGCATTGATCGCCTCCCATTACGTCTTGCTGCCAGTACAAGCAGAGTTCTACGCGCTCGAAGGGCTCGGGCAACTACTTGAAACGATTAAATTGATTCGTAAGGGGATGAACCCAACTCTTGAATTGATCGGGGTACTCGTCACTATGATGGACAGCCGTACGACATTGAGTCGTCAAGTTCACGAAGAGATCGTCAAGCATTTTCCAGGTAAGGTTTTCGAGACCGCAATACCGCGCAACGTCCGCATCGCTGAAGCGCCAAGCCACGGCGTGCCTGTCGGCGCATATGATCGCTGGAGCAAGGGTGCGCGGGCTTACAAATCGGTCACAAAAGAATTAGTCGATCGGTTAGTTGCGAAAGGAGTTGCATAATATGACAGCGCGCGGGCTTGGTCGTGGGTTTGACTCGTTGATACCGACTGATGTACTCGATGAAACATTTGATCCGACCGCAGGGAGTGATGAGAAGGTTTCGGAATTACGTTTTATTACACTCGATGCTATCGTGCCAAATCCTGATCAGCCTCGACGTGATTTTGATCGAACAGCACTGGAAGAATTAGCCGAATCACTCAAGCATCATGGGGTTATTCAGCCAATCATTGTTGCCGCAAAGGGTGGTATGTACCAAATTGTCGCAGGTGAGCGTCGCTGGCGCGCGGCGCAGATTGCAGGTATTGAGCGCATACCGGCGCTTGTTCGTACGCTCAGTAATCAGCACAAGCTAGAGGTCGCACTTATTGAGAACCTTCAGCGCGAGAATCTCAACCCATTGGAGACCGCCACTGCTTATCTCAAGCTGAACACGCAGTTTAATATGACGCACGAGGAGATCGCGAAACGTGCTGGTGGTAAAGCAGTAAGCACGATCACAAATACTATACGGCTATTACGGCTTCCTGATAACGCGAAACAGGCGATTATAGACGGAAAGATAAGCGAAGGTCATGCACGTCAAATTTTGGCGCTCGATACGCCAGAGATTCAGGCTGAGTTGCTGCATCGTATCATCAAGGATGGCTGGAGTGTGCGCAAGGCAGAACAGTTTGTTGTCGGTTACAAAAAAGGCGAACTTGGCCATAAGGCAGCCAGTGCTGTGCGGCATACTCGCTCTGACACAGATTTTACGCGGTCGTTTTCACAGCGTATTGGGCTCGATGTAAAGCACAAGACGACAGCGCACGGTGGGCAGATTATCATCAGCTACAAAAATGACAGAGACCTAAGTCGGCTTGAAGAGTTGTTGAAATAGTTGACTCTGAGCGATACCGCTACATGTCCCGGTCCCGTGCTGCGCTAGAAGTTCGTGCTGATTTTGCTAAATGGATAGATGCGCATGGCGACCGGACCCACGACATTGTCGAGAGGGATGAGGCCGAGGCCATTGCGTGAGTCAAGCGACTCATTTCCGCCACGATTGTCGCCGATCACAAATATTTGGCCTTCGGGGATAGACATTTTATCAACTTTGCCGGTAACGGAAGAGGCATACACGCTGACGCCCTCATATGGGTTAAAGCCGTTCGGGTGAGCATCGTTATAGACGGTGACGCGACCGGCATCTACCTCTATCTGCTCTCCAGGAAGTCCGATGACGCGTTTGACGACAAATTCATCGGCGCGCATCTCTTCGAACTTTGGGTTGCGAAACACGATCACATGTCCGCGAGCCGGCAGGTAGGATTCACCTTTTATTGCTGCCCATGTCATCGGAAGGCGATTGACGATGAGTCTATCATTTGTATACATCGTGGACTCCATACTAGGTCCAGTGACGCTAAAACTACGAAATACCAGTGAATTGATGAGCCAGGCACCGATAATGACTGCCACGACAAACCAGACGATTCCGAAGACGTCGCGCAAACTCTGACGATGTTCAATAGTCAGCATATCAGTATCTAGGATACACGGTTATGCTGATTACGCCTAGGCGGTCTTGCTGGCAGTAGTGTAGCCCCGTAACTTACTGCGAGCACGCACCATATGTGGAGTACGTTGGGGTAACCTGAAAAGAAGCACCATTGAGAAATGAGTGCGACAATGAGCGCCATACCTAGCCATAGCCGCTGTCGGTAGAGCGCGATAAGCGGGATGATGCAGCAAGCTGCAAATAGTATGATACCGACACTGCCGAGCTCACTCGCTGTCTCGAGGTAGTGATTGTTGACGACACTACCGATGCCAAGATCTGGGTTGTAGGCATGAGCTGCGACACCAAAACCACCTAGCCCAACACCGAACAGAGCAGTAGGCATGTCGGTGACGAGTATATGCAGCGCCGTCGATGACATGGTCTCGCGGTCAGTTTGTGATGATGTGACGGGTGCGGTATTGGGTAGTTGGCTCGATACTGCGGGTGCTGATTCGGGAAGATGTATGAGGCCAAGACTAATGTGCGGTAGTGCCTTTTGCAGCGACTGATACCCGTCAAGTGAACCTGGCTGATAGTGTGCGATAGCGGCAAGACCAAGAAGGGTAGATGCTGTGACGGCCCCTGTCAGGACAAGACATCGAAGGACTCGCGTCATTGCAGGACGATAGGCACTGATAAGTACTATGGAGCCGATCGCCATCGCAATATAGCCGCCTCGCGATAGTGTAGCGATCAATGTTATCCACATAACTCCCGCCATCCCAGACTGTAGGCGGGAGATTTTACCTGTAGTGAGCCATAGCCACAATAGGTAGATGAGAGGTATCACGAGAAAATTTGCGAGGAATTGCGGTTCAGCAAACCAACCAGTCGGTCGCGCGAAGCCGAATACCTCAGACCCATACATCGGTGGCAACAGTGTAATCGATGAGGGCGCGCCAAGTGCTTCGCTGAAAATTTGAAACCACGCAAATACGCAGCTCGCCAGTACACCGACCGCTGCCGAATACATGAGAAACTGACGTTCAGCGTGGATCTCTTTACGCCACACGATGATGCTCGCACACACCATAACGATGAGGAGAACCATTGCCCATAGTACGATACCCCGAGCTACATTGCGGCTGTAGAGAAGCGATATACCGCTGTAGGCTGCAGAAATGCTCAGCATAGCCATCCAGGGGTCATTCACGAAGATGCGCCAATGTGAGATAAGGCGAGGAATGGACAGGATAACAAAAGCCATACATGCGATCATAGGCATACTTAGCTCAAGATGTGCTGTCGAACTCATTCCTAGGTTCATAAGTGGCTGATAGCTCCACGCAAATAAAGTTACGGTCAGAAAGAATACGCGTAACGCACCAGGCTGTGCTCGCCATCTCGATACTACTCTCAGCCATCTTTCATAGAACACCAACATAATGGTTTTACTGTAGGTCATCTTGCCTATGGTCGCAAGCAGTATATAGGGTATTTATGCGACAAGAGGTTTTCAACCCAAAACAAATTGATTATAGTTAGTAGAGCATTTATGAAACGACCACACAGTGCCGTAGATGGCGTACTCTCTCGTGACTCTCTCAGCGGTTCTCGCCGCCAGATTGGTGTTGCAGCGCCAACGCCGCCAAGTGAGCGATTGCCGCGAGTTGTTGCACCATCAGAATCGCTATTAGAAACTCAGACCTCACGCCAGCCTGCAGCAGGGAGTTTGCTGAGGGCTGAGATAGAAGAATCACTCGCCCAGATAGACCGATCAGAAGATGTAAAACATATGAAGCGTCCTCGTCGTTCGTGGCGGGTGTTACTAAAGCGCGTTGTGGTCGTGCTCTTCATAATTCTTGTTGGTGCAGGGGGATTTGTCGGCTACAAGGCATTGATGGCGAGCACCAGCATTTTTAAAGGGAGTATCTTCGATATCTTCCATGATCAAGCTCTCAAACAGGACGCCAATGGTCGTTCGAATATACTCATCTTTGGTACATCAGGATATAGTGACGAGTCAGATCATCCGGGTGCAAATCTGACAGATTCACTAATACTTATCAGCGTCAGCCAAGAGAAAAAGGACGCTTTTATGCTTAGCCTGCCGCGTGACCTGTATGTAAAGCACCCTGAGTGTCCGCCACTTGGGACGAGCGCGGGCAAATTAAACGAGGTATACTATTGCGCCTCAAACGATGCCAAGGATGATGAACGCGGCGCCGAAGCGCTCCGCACAAAAGCAGGTGAGATTACTGGCCTCGATGTGCAATACAGTGTACACGTGAATTGGTCGGTGCTCCAACAAGCAGTTGATGCCGTCGGTGGAGTAGATGTAAAAATTGAGACGAGTGACCCGCGCGGGATACTTGATCGTAATTTTGACCAGACCTGTAATTTTCGCTGTTACTTTGTAAAGTATAAAAAAGACGAAATTGCACACCTGGATGGCGTACATGCGCTTGCGCTATCGAGGGCGCGCAATGCAAACGGTGGCTATGGGCTTAGCGGGGGCAACTTCGATCGTGAAAAAAACCAACAGAAAATTCTCAAAGCGTTACAGGAGAAAGCAGTTTCAAGTGGTACATTGACCGATATCGGTAAAGTTACTGGGTTGATTGACGCACTGGGTAAAAACTTACGGACCAACTTCCAGACAAAAGAAATTCGTGCACTTATGGATCTTGCGGCAAAGACAAAGGAGGGCAGCATCGCATCACTCTCGTTGCTTGACAAAGACGACCCCCTCGTCACTACCGGTATGCTTGACGGGGCGGGCAGTATTGTGAGGCCGATCGCAGGACTTTATGATTACTCTGATATCACTACATATATCCAAAAGAAACTTTCGAGCGACGCCGTAGGTCAGGAAGCGGCAACAGTAGATATCCTCAATGGCTCTGACGGCTATGGTTTTGCAGCCCGAAAAAGAGATGAACTTACGCCAAAAGGCATCACGGTAGCCAATGTCGGTGATGCTCCTGCAAAATCTACCTATGAGCCTATCCAGTGGTATGATCTGACTGGCGGGACAAAACCACAGACGGCGAAAAAGCTCAAGGAGCTACTAGGTGTTGAAAGTAGCGGTACACATTTACCCGATGGCGTCACGTCAGACTCTAACTTTGTTATAATACTTGGTAATGGAGTTTATTAAATCAGCCGCACGACGCTCAAAGATGAGCGACATCGCCTACATATTGCTGAATATTGGGCTTGCGATTACGGTCTACGCGCTGACCGCTGTATTTTCGCCACCATATCTCGCGTATCTATTGGTACTTCTGAGTAAATGGCGCGTTTTCGCGGTACGTCCTCGTTTCTGGCTGGCCAATATACAAGGTAATATGATCGATACGCTCGTAGGCGTGAGCGTCGTCACGCTTATCTGGCGATCAGCAGGCGAGACGTCGGCACAGTTACTTTTGACCGCACTGTATGCTGGCTGGCTTCTTGTACTCAAACCTCGCTCAAAGCGTCGTGCGATGATCGCGCAGGCTGAAGTCGGACAATTTGCCTCGCTGACCGCGTTGTTTGGCATCGCTTACTATTTTGATTCGAGCGTGGTCACGTTGGCATGTTTTGGGATCGGTTATATCGCCGCATGGCACGCACTACAGTCATATGATGAAGAGTCCACGACCCTACTTGCGATTATATGGGGTTTTGTCACGGCGGAACTAGGCTGGGTCGCGTATCATTGGACACAAGCTTACACACTTGCCGGTGATCTGATGCTACCGCAAGTTGCACTGACGATTAGTATGCTCGGGTATCTCGTCATGAGAGCGTATGACGCGCAGGTACATACTCGTTTGTCATGGCGTCAGTTGCGGGCACCGACTCTCTTTGTCGGCGCCGTGATTATCATCATGCTTCTCAAGGAATTATCAGTATTTACGAATTAAACTAGATCATATGGCATTAGGGAGGGATACCACCATGAATTATCGAAACATCGCACAACGCGCACGGCAGCTTATGTGGCCGATTTTGAAGTGGGCAGGGATTTTTTCCCTATGCATTGCCTCAGGTGTATTTGGCGCTTGGCTATATGAGGGAAGCGGGCTCATCTCTCGTCCAATGGCAAAAACGACCGAACTCCAGCGAGTGATTGCAGAGGGTGAAGTCGTCACCGATATCGCAACCTCTGTATCGCCGAGTGTCGTTTCGATTACGTTTAATGCACCAGTGAACTCCGGTTTCTTTGGGGCATCATATGGTGAAGGTGCAGGGACAGGAGTGGTGTTGAGTAGGGATGGATATATATTGACGAATAAGCACGTCGTACCGTCTGGCGCGAAGAATATACGGGTTATTGCAAATGACGGGACAACATATGATAGTGTGTCAATCGTTGGACGTGATCCAATTAATGACCTCGCCTTTTTAAAAATTAAAGGTGTTGATAACCTCACGCCCGCAAAGCTAGGGGACTCCTCGCGGCTAGTGGTCGGCAACAAGGTCGTGGCGATTGGCAATGCACTTGGTGAATTCCAGACGACCGTGACATCAGGGATTGTTTCTGGCATCAATCGTTCGGTGACGGCCGGTGATGAGACAAGTTCAGAGAACCTCTCCAACCTCATCCAAACTGATGCAGCAATCAACCCTGGTAATTCTGGTGGTCCGCTTGTCAACATCAGCGGTGAGGTGATCGGTATTAATACTGCCGTCAGCCAAGGTGCCGAGGGGATAGGATTTGCTATTCCGATCAATGAAGCGAAAGGCTTGATCAAAGGTGTGCTTGCGAATGGGAGCGTCGATCGTGGGTATTTGGGCGTGCGCTATCTCATGCTGAACGCTGAGGCTGCCAAACACTACAAACTACCCCGTACCAAAGGCGCCTATGTGACAGGGAGCGGTGAAGCCTCGGCCGTGATGAGTGGTAGCCCTGCCGAGCGAGCTGGTTTGAGAGAGGGTGATATCATCACAAGAGTCAATGACACCGAGCTGTCAGAGTCAGTGAGCCTCGTCAGCCAATTGGCGCAATTCGGGCCGGGTGATAGCGTGCGCCTGACCGTGGTACGCGGCAACGATGAGCGAGTGGTAACGGTGAAATTAGAAAAATACCAGTAGTAGAGATCATAATGTATAGACCATATTTCATAGACGCATAGACCATAGGTAGACCACGCATCATATTACGTAGGTTATAGCTTAGATGATCGATAAAATATATTGCGCAATACGACAATATATCCTCTCGTCTCGACCACTTCAAACTCATGCTGTTTCCCGTACCTCGCGATCTCCTGATGCTGGCAGGGATCGGCTTCTAGGAGCAGGTGGCCGCTCGGTACGAGCACGCTCGGCGCTTGGGAGACTAAGGTTTTTATGAGTTTTAACCCCTGTTGTTCGGTGTAGAGGGCACTATCAGGTTCATGCCTGAGCTCCGGTGAGACGTCCCACGAGCGGTCGACGTAGGGAAGGTTGGCGACGATGAAGTCGAAGTGGATTTTGGATTTTGGATTTTTGATTTTGGAAGATCGTAAAAACACAGAAAGCAGGTCACTATGGATTGTAGTGACATCTGCGCTGAGTGTGTCGGCATTGCGGCGAGCAACGGCGAGAGCAGGTTTGCTGATATCGCACATCGTTACATCTAGTTCGGGTAGCTCAAGCTTTGCCGTGATACCCAAACATCCCGATCCGCATCCCACATCCAGCAACGTTCTTCCTTCTTCCTTCTTCCTTCCAGCTTCTGCGTCAATTTGCTTCAGCACGTCAATCGCCGTCTCCGATTCCGGCCGCGGTATCAGGACATCAGGTGTGACGATAAAATCGCGTCCGTAGAACTCTTTGTAGCCGACGATATAGGCGATCGGCTCATGGTTGAGCCGTCGCTGTAGCAGGCTTTCGAACTCTCTCACTTTTGAACTTTCTAACTCTTCGTCTCCGTGCGCAACCAACCATGCGCGGTCTACATTGAGCACGTGAGCCAGCAGCAGCTCGGCATCAAGCCGATGGGTTAGTGACATATGGAGCTGCGAACTTGCGGAGTTCAGGATATGTTTAATCGTTGGCATTTTGCGCTTTGAGCTCGCGTTCGGCGGATTGGAGGCGTTCGACGAGGTCGTCGATG
>CAYWYG010000009.1:0-27754 GCA_964462335.1 uncultured Candidatus Saccharibacteria bacterium
CCGATTCAATAATCGTGGGGCTCGATATTGGGACTGAGTTTGTCAAAGTCTTGATCGGGCGAGTAAAAGGTGATGATATAGAAATCATCGGGGTCGGTCGATCGCGTCAGTCTGTCGACGACATGCACAGTGGCGCAATTGCCGATATCGCTGGAGTGGTACGTAATTGCGAGACAGCGCTCGCTGCCGCCGAAGAACAGGCTGGTCTCCAGGGCAAACGGGCGGTTATCGGTATCGCCGGTGAACTAGTCAAAGGATTGACGCAGACCATACGGTATCGCCGACCTCAGCCAGACCGGCCGCTCGATGTCGCTGAGATGGAACTGATCATCGAAAAAGTCCAAGAACGTGCGCAGACAAAAGCACAGACACAGATCGCGCATGAGACGGGTAACCGCGATGTTGAGGTCAAACTGGTCAACTCGGCGCTTGTCAGTATCCATATAGATGGCTATAAAGTGAGTAATCCGATAGGGTTTCAGGGAAAAGATGTTGCGATACAGATCTATACAGCTTTTGCGCCAATGGTGCACATCGGTGCTCTTGAGCGAGCGGCTGCTGAGCTGGATCTTGACCTCATCGCTGTTGCCGCAGAGCCGTTTGCAGTGAGTCGCAGTGTGCTCGGTACCGATGCAAGCAGTACATTTACGGCGATCTTGGCTGATGTTGGCGGCGGTACAACTGATATTGCGGTGGTCAATGATGGAGGTGTTGAAGGCACGAGGATGTTTGGCATCGGCGGGCGAAGTTTCACACGTACCATCGCAGCTGACATGGATATTCACTACGAGGACGCCGAAAAATTAAAAGTCAATCTCGATGAACCAAACCTCAAGTCGACTGTTGCTGAGAAATTGCATAAATCCGTCGATAAGACACTTGATGTATGGATGGGAGGTGTTGAGTTGGCATTGAATGAATTTGATTCTGTCGATCATTTACCGTCACGCATACTTCTCTGTGGCGGCGGCGCAAGTCTCAAGCCGCTTGTGGCAGCGCTCCAGCAAGGTGATTGGTACAAAAATGTACCGTTTACAAAACGTCCAACGGTCCAATTGATCAGCCCAAGTGATGTCGTCGGGATCAAGGACACGACCGGAGAGGTCAATGATCATACGTGTATCACGGCTATGGGGCTGCTCAGGGTTGGATATGATACAATTATCGGTACTGATCACGAAAGTGTGAAAGAAAAATTCAATAGAATATTACGCGTATGACAAAACTTGATGAAGCCAAAGCAAAAAAAGATGTCATTTATGTCGATATCGATGATGACATCACGTCAATTATCGATAAAGTGAAATCAGCGTCTGCGCCAATCGTCGCATTGGTTCCACCGAAACGCATCGGCGCGTTGCAGAGTGTCGTCAATCTTAAATTACTCGATCGTGCGGCGAACAGCGCCCACAAGCGCGTCGTTTTGATCACGAGCGATCACGCATTGACTGCCCTTGCGGCAGGTGTTGCGATGCCGGTCGCCCGTAATTTACAGAGTAAACCAGAAATCGCCGAAGCCCCGACCGACGAAGGCGAGCTCGATGATGACGTTATCGAAGGAGACGATATATCACCATTACCATCAGATGAGTCACCCGTATCAGAAGCCGATAAAGACCAGGCGTCTGGTGAAAAAGCCGCGCCATTGCCACTGTCTGAACGAGGGAAAAGCCATCGAGCGGCATCTGTCCCTAACTTTGACGCGTTTCGTAACAAGATCGTGCTTATAGGTGGCGGGATACTAGTACTCATCACTTTTTTGGTATGGGCAATCGTATTTGCACCGCGCGCAACTGTGACGATCACGGCCAAGACAACTCCGTATAGTGTAAATACATCACTCAGTGCACGTGTCGGAGCGACACTTGATGCACAAAAGGGTGTTATGCCGGCTATCGCGAAAGAAATCAAGAAGACGGTCTCACTCGATTTTCAGGCAACGGGTAAAAAAGATGTCGGCGAGAAAGCAACTGGTCCAGTGAAGCTTAGCAATAGTTCTTCGGTTGCGGTATCGGTCGAAGCCGGTACGGTGTTGATGTCGTCAAGTGGCGCAAAATTTGTCACAAGCGAGGATGTCTCGGTTCCTGCCGCCACACTGGCCTTTAGCTGTCCCGGGTTTCTCTGCCCTGGATCGGCTACAAGTACGGTGACGGCCAATGCGCCCGGCAGTAGCTATAACGCTGCGAGTGGTTCGCTCTCGGGCGGGCCATCAAACATTACGGTGACACTGACAAGCCCAACAAGTGGCGGTACTGACAAAACTGTCACGGTTGTGAGTGAGCAAGACGCGCAGGCTGCGAAAGAAAAATTACAAACACAGGATGCCAATACAGTCAAAGCTGACCTCAAAAAGCAGTTCACGACAGATATGATTGCAGTAGAGGAGAGCTACACGGTGACACCGGGTAACCCGGTTGTTTCACCTGCGGTGGGCGAGGAAGCAAGCACCGCGAAGCTTTCAGTCGAAACCGTCTATACGATGGTTGGTTTTGCTCGGAATGATATCCGATCTGTCGTCGAAAAAGATCTGACGAAACAATTAGCAGGCTTACCAAATCAAACGATCTATGATAGTGGTATGGGCAGTATTAAATTTGCCAGTTTTACACAACAAGACAAAACGTACACGGTCAACCTCAGCACGACTGGCTCAGTCGGCCCATCGATTGACAGCGCGGTGCTTGCCAAAAAACTCGTTGGCAAACGCGAGGGCGAGATCATCGCTGAGGTGAAGACATATGAGGGTATTCGTCAGGTGAGTGTCAATTTCACGCCATTTTGGGTCTCCACCGCCCCTGCTGCCGAGAAGATAACTATCAAGTTTTTGATCGAGAATGCCTCACGCTAATAGTATCGGCTTAGACGTCGGTTCGCGACGGATAGGGGTAGCGCTTTCGCGCGAAGGCGTGCGCCTCGCGAGCCCACTTACGACGCTCCAGGTCGATGGTACTGAAATCGACAGAATTTGCGAGCTTGTGGTTGCGCATCAAGCCGCCTGCATTGTCATCGGCTATCCTCGGAATCAATCAGGTGATCCTACGGCGCAGTCGCGTGACGTTGAAGAGTTTGCGACTCGGCTCGAGGCTCGTGTGTCGGTACCTCTGCATTTTCAAGATGAATCACTGACTTCTGTACTCGCCGAAGACCAGCTCAAAGCACAGAAGAAACCATATCGCAAAGAAGACATTGATGCACGTGCTGCAGCGCTGATACTTCAAGACTATATAGAGATTGTATGATCGACGATATACTTGCCTCACTCGACAAGACGGCGAAGCCGCAGTTTATGATTCGTCGGCCGACACGACGCAAATGGATCGCTCTCCTATCGCTTGTCGCATGTCTCGGGGTGTGTGTCACTGTATTTTTCATCGAACTGAGTCCTGTTGATCGATCCTCGCTCACCTATGTGCGCGTGATGATACCTGATGGTGCGGCCGCATCTGATATCGGTCAAATATTGGTCGATCATCATCTGATACGCCATGTATCGACATTTGAACTTTATACGCTCGTAACAGGCACCAAGGACAAACTGCGCGCAGGTGGCCATGCCCTCAAGAAATCACAGTCACTTTCCGAGATCGTCGCTGATTTAACTGGCGATAAAACTGATGACTTTCGTGTGATTATCTTGCCCGGTCTCACGCTTGAGCAACTTGCCGACCCGACCATACGGGGTAGCTTAGCGGATCAGGGTTTTACGAAAGATGAGATCATGGCCGCGTACGCTGCATCGTATGACCTCCCGCTGTTCAAAGATAAGCCTCTCGGTACGTCACTTGAAGGGTATATACACCCTGACACGTATGGCGCGACGACGACGGGCTCGCTTGAGGATGTACTGCAGGCGAGTTTCAGAGAAATGCAACGAGTGTTAGTTGAAAAAGATGCCGTAGCGAAACTGCACGCACAAGGCTTGACGCTGTACCAAGGCATCACTCTCGCATCGATTGTTCAAAAAGAGGTTTCCGACCCCGTGACGCAACGCCAAGTCGCCCAAGTGTTCTTGAAACGTTTGCGCGACAACATGACGCTTGGCTCAGATGTCACATTTATCTATATTGCGACCAAAGAGGGGCGTACACCGAGTGTCAATGACCCTTCACCCTACAATACTCGTCGCACAAAAGGACTTCCGCCCGGGCCAATCGCAAATTTCAACACGTCTGCGCTTGATGCAGTGCTTGATCCGGCAGCTGGCGATTATGTCTACTTCGTGGCGGGCGATGATGGCGTCACATACTTTGCACGTACCGAAGCAGAACACAATGCCAATATTGCGGCACATTGTAAGGTGTTATGCAGCCAGCATTAGACAGTTTAAATCTTAGGAAACATATTGACTTATAAGTCAATAATACGTATAATGATATCTGCGTATCGGCACTGATCTTAAGCATTGTCTTAGGGTGGAATCACGTCGTCGATAGCCTACCGGTAAATGTCGCATGGATACTTATCTCAATACCAACACGTAAAATGACATCTAATCCATAAGCGAATAGGTCGACGCGTATCCTGTCCGTCAGTTGGCGGATAAGACAGAGTAACGGTAGCTGATGCGCGGAAACATGCATCAGGGAGAACATCATTAGCATTTCGACGGTAGAACCCACTACCTCACCACGAAAAAATCTGCGATCGCCCAAGCGGCGATTACAGGCTTTGACAACATTTACCACGTACGCGACGGCGCTCGCGTTGGTGGCAAGTGTTGTCTCTGTCGGATATCAGTCGCCTATTCAAAAAAAAGAGACAGGTGACACCACTGCATCGCAACAAACTCTCCAATCAATCGCGCCGTCTGTTGACCAGGTTCAGGCTGCAGAGCTAGCGGCTGCAACGGCTCAGGTAGCTAACTTGTCGGTTGCGCCGTCCGCATCAAACTTATCAATATCATTGTCGGCTAAAAGTGAGCTTGCACAGGTAAGTGATACAATTCTCTCGAAGCCTCAGATTGTCCAGACGGGTACAGGACATCGTGGTATCACAGAATATACGGTGATCGCAGGGGATAACACACAGACTGTTGCTGATAAATTTTCTATTACGAAGCAAACACTGAAATGGTCAAATAATCTTGCAAATGACGCACTGACACCGGGTACAAAACTATCGATACCTGGCGTCAATGGTGTGATCTATACGGTCAAAGGTAATGACACACTTGATGCGATCGCGTCCAGATACGGTACAGCAAAAGAGCGTATCGTTATATACAATGATCTCGAGATTAGTGGTATCGTCGCTGGTCAGCGTATCGTTCTACCGGACGGAGTATTGCCGCAAAACGAACGCCCAGAGGCGCAGCGACCAGCTGCACCGACACGTACGACACCATATGGCTATGCCTATTCGGCTGCTGCCGGTAACCGCTATGACTATGGATATTGTACATGGTATGCCTACAATCGACGCGCACAACTTGGCCGTCCTGTCGGCGGTATGTGGGGCGATGCTTCGAGCTGGGATTATTTCGCGCAACAAGCAGGCTATGTCGTCGATCATACGCCCGAGGTTGGTGCGGTCATGCAGACAGATGTCGGTCGTTGGGGCCACGTCGCTGTGGTCGAGAGTATTGGTACGGACGGTTCTGTGACGGTGTCAGAGATGAACTATGGGGGTATGTGGAATCGTATGACCTATCGTACACTCGATCCTGGACAAGCGGCTGGTTACAAATATATACACTAGAACGCGTAGCGCCTACTGTTTGCCAATAGTCGGCTTCGATATTCTAATAGCAAATCAACGCAACCTCTGTTATGATAGTTCTATGTTTGTTGATCATGCAGTAGTGTCGGTTCGCGCGGGCAAGGGTGGCGATGGCATCGTCAGTTTTCGTCATGAAAAATACGTTGAGCATGGTGGCCCTGATGGCGGTGATGGTGGGCGAGGCGGCAATGTCGTCTTTGTTGCTGATGAGCGCAAAAATACGCTGGTTGATTTCCGTTACAAAAAAGATGTAAAAGCCGACGATGGTGAAAGCGGTGGAAAGCGTCAGAAACATGGCGCCAATGGCTCAGACGTAGTCGTGTCAGTCCCGGTGGGGACACAGGTGTATCGTGATGATGAGCTTCTCGCTGACCTCGCCGCAAAAGACATGAGAGCGGTGATCGCTCGTGGCGGTGACGGTGGTTTTGGTAACGCGCACTTCAAGAGCTCGACACGCCAGACACCGCGCGTTGCGGAACTCGGAGAACGAGGCGATGAATTTGAGGCGCGACTTGAGCTCAAACTGCTTGCGGATGTCGGTCTCGTCGGCTTGCCAAATGCCGGCAAATCGACATTTTTGAGCGTCGTAAGCAATGCGCGTCCCGAGATCGCAGACTATCCGTTTACGACACTGACGCCCAATCTCGGCGTTGCCGATATCGATGAGACGAGCCTACTTATTGCTGATATTCCTGGGTTGATCGAAGGTGCAAGTGAAGGCAAAGGCCTCGGTGATGCATTTTTGCGTCATGTCGAGCGAACATCAGTGCTACTTCATCTTGTAGACGCATATAGTGATGATGTCGCGCGGGACTATCAAACGGTCCGTGCCGAACTGAGCCGCTATAATGCCGAGCTAAGCGACCGTCCTGAGGTAGTTGCGCTGACAAAGATCGAAGGGCTTGATGACGAACTCATTGCGATGCAAACCGATGCGCTGAAGGCGGTGATTGCGCCCAAGACGCCACTTTATGCGATCTCTTCGGCAGCGCACCGAGGTCTCGATGAAGTGCTTCGTGAGCTTACAAAGATTGTAGCCGCCACTGCCATAACTGAGTCGGTGATGACGGAGACGGAGAGTGATGAGACTATCCCGACTATTACACTTCCTGATCGACGCATCGATGAGGCGTGGCAGGTAACGAAAGATGAAGCTGGTTTTACAGTGTCGGGTACCAAGATCGAGAAATTCGCGATACGAACTGATTATGGCAATGTCCATAGCATCAATCGTCTTCGCGACATCATGGGCAAGATGGGCATCGCGCACGAATTGCTACGTGCTGGCGCAAATGGAGCCGACACCGTCACTATCGCTGGTCATAGTTTTACTATGGAAGAGCAATAGACTCAACAAGTCCAGGGTAAGCGCGTCGTAATCGAGCCGTTGTAGCCGCGTCAAATTGCTGGACGTCAGCGATCGTGACAAATGATTGTAAGTTCAGATACGTCACGAGTTCGCGGATGACATCGTGGCATGGATAGGGATGTGCCCAACAGCTACTTTGCAGTATGACGAAACCAAGCCGACGGAGTTGTGAGGTGAGGAGATATCGTGACTCTTTGTGGCGTGAGGGTATATCAAACATTACCATATGCCAACATCTGTCCCATACGTCGGGTGGTATGATCTGCAGACTATCGATCGCTAGTCGCTGCACGCGGTACATGGCTTTGATTGTGAGCCGGAGATGGATCGTTTCGCCGCGGATGGTGACGTCTACCAGCTCTTGGCGACGTAACTCTTTGGTATATCTGACCAGTGTATGCCTTGGTGTATCGTGACAAATCGTCGCAAGCGCTGAGGGTACATCCCGTGCATCTATCTTCACCCCGTCAAATCCGTACCTGCCGATAGCCTGTAGCAGGTTGTTGATTGCTTCAGTTGTCGCCGCGCGTCTCATGTCCATATAATAGCAAATATAAAATTATGGATAAAATCAGAAAAACAGTTGACATTATGTTATATTTGTTATAATATGTGTAACATGCAGTGGTAGAGATGTGGTATCTTTGCATTTCCCGCCGCACTTTAACGTATCAGGTAGTAGTGATTTGTCAGCCATAGAGCGCATGGATTCGTCGTGCGTTGTATAGCTGGCAAGTCAAGGACGTGCCAGCCTCAGATAACTCGTTCGAAAGGTACCAGATGAGCAAGCTCATCAGCACCAGCTGAAATGCTCGAGATCCGGCCTCGTAAATACGATGTTTGAGGAGGTGAAGTCTTGGTGTGCTACCATCTGTTGTTGAGCGACGCATGCATCTGGAGCATGTCTGTCGGCGCAACGGAGTCTGGGTGGAAACGCTGCGTCTTCTGAAAGGAGGTGAGACGATTCTCACCGTGATCATACAGATGATCTGCGGTATCATGGCCATCTTGGCAGCCGCAACACCCGTAAACGGGCACCGTCATCCAGATCTCGTGCACTCGCTCGAGTTCTGGACGGCGGGCTTCCGACATACCGAGCCTAACAAGGCGCGGTAGGTAGAAGCTGCTTTTGACGATCAGAGGTAAGGTCTGCTCATTGGATGGAATTATTCCACATCCCACTTGACCATTAACTTTTGGGTCTGGTGAAAGTGGTGACCATTCGAACACAGACTGGGACAATGTCCACCTCGCCGCATGTCAGGCACATGCCGGCCCGAAGTTTTCAGAAGGCGAAGTGATTCGCACGCTGGACTTCGGATCGTCAACAAATAACTTCATGCCGTAGTTGGCGGGCGGATGGTAGAGAGTGTCGATCGCGTGTCGCGATCGATAGGCACACGTTGCCATTAAGACCCACTTATCCACGCTCGGGAGAGCGGATAAGTTTCGGGCCTCTCCCATCCGCCCGCCCGGGTCATACATCTACCTGATACGTTATAATAACTTACGAGTAAGCCCAGCAGGGCTTTTTTGTTTTCCTTCCAAAATCCAAAATCTACTATCCAAAATCTACTATATACTAGTACTCATGGCCTCCACCCATCCCTCCACATTCTTCTTCTACGATCTCGAAACGAGCGGATTTAGTCCGCGTGATGATCGGATCATGCAATTTGCTGGGCAGCGGACTGACATGACGCTCAAGCCAGTCGGTGAGCCGGTCAATCTCCTCGTGAAACTGACCGACGACATATTGCCGAGCCCCGACGCCATCATGATCACGGGTATCACGCCGCAGGCGACATGGAATGATGGATATAGCGAGAAGGAATTTTGCGAGCTACTACTCAGCGACATATTTACGCCAGGTACGATTGCGGTTGGGTTTAACAATGTACGATTTGACGATGAGTTTATCCGCCATACGTTGTGGCGGAATTTTTATGACCCGTATGAATGGGCGTGGAGCGACGGTCGCGGGCGGTGGGATATGCTCGATGTCGTGCGTATGACACGGGCACTTCGACCAGACGGTATGACGTGGCCAGTCGATGAATCAGGCAAAGCGGTCAACAAACTCGAACTACTCGCCAGTGTCAATGGTCTGACACACACGAGGGCACATGATGCGCTGAGTGACGTCGAAGTATTGATAGGTGTCGCGCAGCTCATTCGTCAGCATCAGCCGAAACTGTTTGACTATCTGCTGACACTGCGTGACAAGAAAAAAGTTATGGAGCTGGTCAATCTTGATGATCCAAAACCATTTGTCTATACCTCTGGCCGCTATGACCCAGCACACGAGAAGACGACGGTCGCATTTCCGCTCGCGCCTGGTACTAAGCCAGGGGCGTTACTCGTTTATGATCTGCGCCATGATCCGACACAGTTTCTGTCGGCGAGCCCGCGACAGCTCGCCAGTGTCATATTTGCCGACCGTGATACGCGCCGCACGGAAGGGTTTGTGGCACTGCCGGTGAAGGAACTTAGTTACAATCGTTGTCCGGCGGTCGCACCGCTTGGCGTGCTGGATGAACCGACACGTGAGCGCCTAGAGATATCGATGGAGACGATCACGCAACATCTCGCGACACTATCGAGCAACCCGACATTTGGCGCGGCGGTACGAGAAGCATTCGAGATGCGAGAGCCGTACGAGGCATCGCTTGATGTCGAACATCAACTGTACGATGGCTTCACGCCTGACGGCGACAAAGTACGGCTCGCGGCAGTACGCGAGAGCGATGAAACTGCCCTCGCGGATTTTCACCCACAGTTTGCTGATAGTCGGCTTGAACAGTTGCTCCTTCGATACAAGGCGAGGCAGTTTCCTGCGAGTTTAAGTGAAGATGAACAGAGCAAATGGGATGCCTATCGAGGGCAAAAGCTCCAGGCTGCGTTGCCAAAATATCTTGCTGATTTATCTCGGCTTCATGAGCTAGGAGCAGATGGATATCTACTCAAGGAGTTGCAATTGTGGGCCGAATCGATTGCGCCGATCGACTAATGCGTTGCCGAATGAGCTGCCGGCTGGTATCGTTTGCGATGAGATAGACGAGCACGAAGTGTTGCTATGCGGCTTTGGTGAGGTACGGGCTCGGCAGATGATGCGTTGCTGTATGGCACGGTTCGCGTGCGTGGGCGTCGCACCTCACCAATCATGAGCGAGTTGCGCGAGGTAGCTACGACCAACAAAAGTGCGAGCACGCCCGCCAGCAACATAGTAGCCCAGAATGGAAGACGATATGACGTACCAGGGATGACGCCGACCAAGAGAAATGCGATGAGTGCGTTGAAAATATCAGGTTGCATCACGATCACGATGATTGCTATGACAAATAATACACCCGCTACTGATTTCATCTTGCCTCACTCCGTTACATGATACACTTACTTATTAGGCTTATGATATCATAGTATTACCGTTTAGTCAATTACATTATTTACGTATAAAAAGCATATACGTGATACTGGTGCTGAGTGTGAGGCTACACAGTATCATAGCAGTGCCTAATATTGGGTGCTGACGAAGCCATCGGCCAATGTCATGAACAAGTTTCATGATGAGCAGACCAAAATCATCAGCCCATTTAAACTCACTGGCAAGCACGAAGATACCGAGCAAAAAGACAGGGATGCCGCCCGGTCCTGGTAACCAGCCTATCGCACCGGCTGCTAGGATGAGGGTGAAGCCAACAACAAGCGCGATAGGTCGACGTATGCCGATAGGCACGCGTTTCCAGTGGCGGGACAGACGACTTTTCATATCCTATGTAGTATACCCCAAAACGATGACAAAACAGATCAAAATTGCTATAATTGTGGACTATGTCTGGGATCATCAATGTTATCGGTGCACGTGAACACAACCTGAAAAACATCACCGTAGAAATACCGCGTGATAAATTTGTGGTGATCACGGGTCTTAGCGGGTCGGGCAAAAGCTCGCTGGCGTTTGATACGATCTACGCCGAAGGGCAACGACGCTATGTCGAGAGTCTGAGCAGCTATGCGCGCCAGTTTCTCGGTCTCATGGAAAAGCCCGATGTCGATCAGATCGATGGACTGAGCCCAGCGATCAGTATTGACCAGAAATCAACCAGCCGTAATCCGCGTAGTACTGTCGCGACCGTGACAGAAATTTATGATTACCTGCGTCTGCTCTATGCGCGTATCGGCGTACCGCATTGTCCGGTGTGTGGTAAGACCGTGAGCAAACAAACACCGCAAACGATTGTCGACGCGGTACGTGAACTTGGCGACGGTAAACGCCTGATGCTGCTCGCGCCGATCGTCAGCGACAAAAAAGGTGAGTTTGCCCACGTCTCGGAACAATACGGTCGGCTTGGCTATGCGCGGGCGCGGGTCGATGGTGTCATCTATGCGCTTGATGAATTCCCTGAGCTTGATAAAAAATTCAAACATACGATCGAGATCATTGTCGATCGTGTCGTCAATGATACTGAGTCGGCAACGCGTATTGCGCAGTCGGTCGAGCAGGCGCTCGAGCTTGCTGGCGGCATGGTTATCGCGCTCGACGCCGATACTTCAGCCGAGCACATGTTTTCACAGCGCTATGCATGTATAGATCATCCTGACGTGGCGATACCAGAGCTTGAGCCAAGGTTATTCAGTTTCAATAATCCCATGGGGGCATGTCCGAACTGCACTGGTCTTGGCAATCGGCTGGAAGTCGATCCTGAGCTTGTCTTCAACCCCAATCTCACTATCGCTGAGGGTGCACTCCGTCCGTTTAACCGCGTCAATACCGATGCGTGGTACATGAAAAAACTTGCCGCCGTCGGTGAGGCGCATGGCTTTAGTATTCATGATCCTGTCAAAAAACTTGGCAATGATGCCCTGCAAAAAATTCTCTACGGGACGGGTTCACAAACCTACAATGTCAAACTGAGCATGGGACGGTATTTTGATACGACATACGAAGGCGTCATACCCAACCTCGAGCGTCGCCACAAAGAAACCGATAGCGACTTTATGCGACGCGATATTGAGCGTTTTATGCGTGAGAGGCCATGTCTTGTCTGCAAAGGTGCGCGGTTGAAGCCGGAAGTTCTCGCCGTGACGGTACACGACCTCAGCATCGTCGATGTCATCAGCCTGAGTGTTGACGATGCGCTGGCATTATTCCGTGATGATTTGAACCTGAGCGAGCAAGAGATGGTGATTGCGCGTCAAATCTTGCGTGAGATCAATGCGCGCCTCGGCTTCATGCATGACGTAGGCCTCAGCTATCTCGAACTCGGTCGTGCGGCCAATACGCTTTCGGGCGGTGAGGCACAGCGCATCCGTCTCGCGACGCAGATCGGCTCTGGCCTCCAGGGCGTACTCTATGTACTTGATGAACCATCGATCGGTTTGCACCAGCGCGACAACGACAAACTCATCGCGACGCTCAAACATCTACGCGACCTCGGCAATACCGTCCTTGTCGTCGAGCACGACGAAGATACGATCCGAAGCGCTGATTATCTACTCGACATCGGTCCGGGCGCGGGTGTGCATGGTGGTGAAGTGTGCGCGTACGGTACGCCCGAGCAAGTTGCCGCAAATGAACATAGCATCACAGGTAAGTACTTGAGCGGAGCGCTCAAAATCGAGGTGCCAAAAAAGCGACGCGCAGGCAATGGTAAAATCTTGCGAGTCGTCGGTGCACGCGAACACAATCTCAAAAATATCTCGGTCGATATCCCGCTCGGACTTCTCACTGTTGTGAGTGGGGTCAGCGGCTCGGGCAAAAGCACGCTGGTCAATGACATCGTGGCGCGCGAACTCGCCGTGCAGCTCAATCGTGCCCAAGAAGTTGCCGGTAGTCACGATGTGATCGAAGGTATCGAGTATCTCGACAAAGTCATCACGATCGATCAAAGCCCGATTGGTCGCACGCCACGGAGCAACCCTGCGACCTATACGGGTGTCTTCACAACAATTCGTGAACTATTTGCGAGCACGCCCGAAGCTAACATACGTGGTTACAAAGCTGGACGATTTAGTTTCAACGTGCGCGGCGGTCGCTGCGAAAATTGCCAAGGCGATGGCGTCATCAAGATCGAAATGCATTTCCTTCCCGATGTCTATGTACAGTGCGAGATATGTAAAGGCAAGCGGTACAACCGCGAAGCGCTAGAGATCACCTACAAAGGTCAGACGATCAGTGATGTGCTGAATATGACGGTCGAGCAAGCGGCTGAATTTTTCGAAAACCTCCCCGCGATCAAGCGCAAGATGGACACCCTCGTCGAAGTGGGCTTAGGCTATATCACGCTCGGTCAGCCTGCGACGACATTTAGCGGCGGTGAAGCACAGCGTATCAAACTCGCAACCGAACTCAGTCGTCGTGCCACTGGCAAGACGCTCTATATTCTGGACGAACCGACAACTGGCCTGCACGCTGCTGATGTTAAAAAACTCCTTCACGTCTTGCAAGCGCTTGTGAATACCGGCAATAGTATGATCATCATCGAACACAATCTCGACGTCATAAAATGTGCCGATCACATCATCGACATGGGTCCCGAAGGCGGCGCGCTAGGCGGCACCGTCATCGCCGAAGGCACCCCAGAACAGATCATCAAAAATTCCGATAGTTATACTGGCAGATATCTCACGCACCTTCTCAAAAATTAACGACGAAACAGCACTTGCAATTGTTTCTTTGTTGCGAGAATGAGATGACTACGTCGGTCACGGTCTTTGAGCGCGTGGATGATCATAGGCGAGATACTGAGCAATATGATGATGATCGCAGCGGCTTCGACGTTGACGCCCCATGATTGCAGGACGGCGCCCGCGTAGTAGCCGAGGTAGGTGAAACTACCTGTCCATAGTGCGGCACCGAGTAGGTTGAAGGGGATAAATGCACGATAATCCATCTTGCTAATACCTGCAACGATCGGCACAAACGTACGGACAAATGGGATGAAACAAGCCAGCACTATGGTGATGGCGCCGTGTTTTTGGTAAAAAATCTCCGAGCGTACCAGGTATTGTTTCTTAAAAAATCGGCTATTTTCACGCTCAAAAAGTTTGCGGCCGACCTTGCGCCCAAATAGATAGCCAGTGCTCTCGCCGAGCACTGCGGCGATAAAAAGTAGTAGCACAAACAGGTGGATATTGATGTTCAAGATGTCTTGCTGGACGAGAAAACCTGCGGTAAACAACAAACTATCACCCGGAAACACAAAGCCAATGAGCAATCCCGTTTCGGCAAATATGACGAACAATACCGCAAGCACGCCAAACCCAGTGATGAGGTGTATGAAGGCTTCCATTACCTCCGATTATACCACGCTGAACAGTGACGAAAAGTATACTCTTTTGTGCGATCGCACAAAAGAGTATACTTATTTTCAAACAGGGTAGGTTGTTGTATAATGAAATAATTATCAACCTCCGAAAAGATATTCCCCCGAAAGGAGAAGAAAGATGGGAGACAAGATCACTCTTAAAGTAACAGAGCGCAATATCCACGGCAAAAAAGTCCGCGCACTTCGCCGTGAAGGTTTGGTGCCAGCGGTTGTCTATGGTTCTGGTATGGATCCGGTTGCCGTACAAGTTGACCAAGTTGTCATGAGCAAAGTCTATACGGCTGCCGGCAAGCACACGCCAGTACACATCACGCTGGGCGAAAAGAGAAAAATCGCGATGATCAAAGACGTCGAAGTCGACAACGTCAAGCGACGCATCAACCACGTATCATTTCACGCAGTGCGCCAAAACAAACCGATCGAAGCCGAAGTGCCGATCCGGCTTGTCGGTGAAGGTGACAGTGAAGCTGAGCGTGCTGGTTTGATCGTGTTGCAGACACTTGAATCGATCGAGGTGAAAGCTCTACCGCTTGATCTGCCTGAAGCGCTGGAAGTTTCGATCGTGCATCTCAAAGAAGCAGGTGACCGTATTCTCGTCAAAGATATCAAAGTACCTGCTAACGTCGAAATTGTAAATAATGACGATGGCCGCGACGAAGACGATATGAGCGAGGAAGAGATCGAAGCAGCTGAGGCGAATAACATCATGAACCAAGTCGTTGCAAACGTCTGGGAGCCAAGTGCGCTCCAGGCGCAAAACGATGCTGCAGCCGGTGATGCTACCGACGAAAGTGAAATTGCAGCCGAACAAGGTGCCGAAGCTCCAGCCGAAAACACTGACACAGCAAAATCAGAGTAAACGCTATCAACCTAAAAATATGCCGCACGAAGCGGCATATTTTTATTCTTCGATAAACCCACCGGATTGGTGATGCCATAGGCGGGTATATATCCCGTCGTGAGCGAGCAACTCGAGGTGAGTACCTTGCTCAACGATACGTCCTTCATCCATCACAACGATTCGGTCCATGTGGCGTAGTGTACTGAGGCGATGCGCGATGGCAATGACCGTTTTGTCGTGCCATAGATTTTCGAGGGCTTTTTGGACGTAGATCTCACTCTCACTATCGAGCGCACTGGTCGCTTCGTCGAGAATTAAAATTGGTGCGTCTTTGAGAATGGCGCGGGCGATAGCGATGCGTTGGCGCTGTCCTCCGCTGAGTTTGACACCTCGTTCGCCGATGAGGGTATCATATCCGTCGTGCAATTTCACGATGAACTCATGCGCCTCAGCTTGTTTGGCGGCACGGATAATACGTGCATGTGAGGGTGATTCAGACGCAGCATAGCTGATATTTTCAGCGATACTGCGATGAAACAGTGTCGTATCCTGTGGTACGTAGGTAATGAGTCGGCTTATCTCTTTGCCGGTGATGCTCCGACCATCGAGGCTAAAGCTACCATGAGACGTCGGGTACTGATCTAGCAGCAGTTTGACTAACGTGCTTTTCCCGCTCCCGCTGCGTCCGACGATACCGATTTTTTCGCCTCGTTTGAGGGAGAGGTTTATGCCACTGAGTACTTCGTTGTCTAATTTGTCGGGATAGGCAAATGTCAGGCTGTGTATCTCAAAGCTACGCCGAAACAACTTCGATCGAGAGATACGATCCGCCCTATCACCAGTCGTAAGAGCGATCAATTCCTCACCGAAAAGGTAGCGATACGCTTCGTTGATACGTGACATACGTTGACCAAATTGCGCGATATTCCACACTACCTCCCATACAATCTGTGTAAATATGAGGGCTGTTGACACGATAGTCGTAAATTGCCCGACGGTGATGGCGCCCTCGAGGAGTAGCCATAGGTTGAAAAGTATGACGGCTGGCCAGAGCAAGTGCCTGACGACAACTGACATAGATGCCCAAAAGACGATCCCCCAGAAAAATGATTGTTTTGCCGCGGCGAGCGTCGTGGCTTGCTCGCGTGCAACGATTCGTACCTCGCTCATTTCTTTGTGGAATGATTTGATGCTTACGAAATTGCCGATTGAATCGATGATCCAACCATTTTTCGTTGAACCAGCATCCGCCTCGATCTTTTGCATCGCCATGTCTTTGGTGAGAGTATATCGACCAGCGATGAGCATGATCAACAAACAGGCGACGATGATGTACCCAGTCTGCCAATTGACACTTGATGTGATCCACACGACCGAGACAACATTGACCAATGATCCGATATAATTAAACATCAGATTGTCGAGTAGCCAACGAAATTCACCGCTTATATTGGTGATGTAGGAACCGATTTTCCCCGTAAATTTATCGACGAAATATGGATAAGGTTGTGCGATGACGTGACGAAATAGGTGGGTTTCATACGCAAACGATATCGGAGTTATCCATGCGCGAAATGCAAACTCACCGATGTGCCACACGATGTCATGCCCGCTACTAAGGCCGGCTAGTATGAGAGCAGCAATCCATGCGTCGTGAGAGCCGATGGGCTCTCGGCTGACGGCATCGATAAGCTGTCCTATAAAAAGTGGCATGATGGCAAGTAGTATCGTGCCAACGATAAATATACACGCGGTCATGCCGATGTAGCGATACCAAGGTTTTGCAAACGATACAAATGATCGTAGCGCAGGGGAAATCAGTGACGGTGGTGATGTATGGTGAAACATGAAGATACCTTTTCTGGGATTTACACCCGAAGACAGCAGAGGCTATGGTGTGTAAATTGTGAGTGAGTTATATAGATAGTAAAGACGAGGAAAAGTTACTGACGCGTCAAAACGACGCGAGTGCCAATAGGAGAGGCAATGAGATACATAATGGTCGCGTCCTTTCGCTTAGCGTTAGTTGATTGTTTTACATTTTAGCAGTAACATTTTGTAATTGCAATACCTTTTATTCTTCGATAAACCCACCAGATTGGTGGCTCCACAGTCGGGCGTAGATGCCGCCGTGGGCGAGTAGTTCGGTGTGGGTGCCGTCTTCGACGATGCGGCCTTCGTCGAGCACGACGATGCGGTCGAGTTTGGCGATGGTGCTGAGACGATGGGCGATGACGATGCTGGTGCGATCCTGCATGAGTTTGGTGAGCGCCGATTGGATGAGCTTCTCGCTTTCGCTATCGAGCGCACTGGTTGCTTCATCGAGTAACAATATAGGCGCATCTTTGAGGATGGCGCGGGCGATGGCGATGCGCTGGCGCTGTCCGCCACTCAGCTTCACGCCTCGTTCACCGACGACGGTATCGAGCCTATGCGGCAATCGCTCGATGAATTCCAGTGCGTAGGCTTTTTGTGCGGCGCGCCGAATGTCTTTGTCATTTGCATCTGGTTTTGCATAGGCGATATTGTCACGCAATGTGCGGTGGAACAATAGCGGTTCTTGCGCGACGTACGCGATGTTCTCGCGGAGACTTGTCTGTGTGACACGAGCGATATCCTGGCCGTCGATCATGATAGTGCCTGACGACACATCATCAAAACGCAGAAGTAGTTTGGTAATTGTCGTCTTACCGGCACCCGACACACCGACGAGGCCGATCTTTTGCCCAGCAGGCACGCGTAGGCTGAGAGACTTTATGACGTCGTGTGATTTGGCGTCGCGATAGGCATAACTCACATTATCAAAGACGATCGCACCTTTTGTGGCGCTGAGTGCTTTGTCTGACCTGTCGATGATAGCGGGTGGTTCACGTAGCATCTCAGTCATCGGTGTGGCCTGCAATAGCAATTTGTCGTAGCCGTTGATCAGCTCACCGAGTGCAAATAGTTGGGCGGCCAATCGCTGGAGATACGCGACCGCAAATATCGCAATACTGAGTGATATGGTGTCTTTGATCAGAAGTGAGGCGATGACGATGATAGAGACGATTTGCATAGTTTGCATAAACGCGTGACGGAACGATCCTTCGGCAACCAACCATCGAAAGTCGCGTACGTAGGCGCGCTCGTACTGGGTGCTGATATCTTGTGCGAGTGAGACCTCGTATGATTCTTTGGCAAATGTCTTTACGGTCATATTGTTGGTGATGGTGTCAGCCACGGTACCATGGACTTCAGCGATGAGGCGTTTACGCTCGGCACGAATGTTTTCGCGCATTAGACGAAAGTAGCGGATCTGTACAACGAGTCCTACAAGTAACCCAATGATGATCCATGCGAGCAACGGGGTCTGGGCGTAGATCAATACGACACCCAATATTAAGTTGATAGTGAATGAAAGCGTGCGTATGATAAACAAATCCTGCAGTCCCGTATGCCCGTTTATAAAGTCGATGAACTTGCCGGTGAGTGCGCCAATCTTTTGGTTGGCAAAAAACTCTTGGTCTTTGGCAAGTAGTGTACCGAGTGACGATGTCACGAGGCGGGTGCGTACCGCAGATTCATGGCGCACAGCTATTTGGAACCCGAAGAAATTGATGACGACACCACATGCTGCGGCGATACCCGCCCACAGGAGGTAGTGCTGCATCATCGGTGTATCGTGTGAGGC
This sequence comes from uncultured Candidatus Saccharibacteria bacterium, assembly GCA_964462335.1. Classification (GTDB taxonomy): domain Bacteria; phylum Patescibacteriota; class Saccharimonadia; order Saccharimonadales; family Saccharimonadaceae; genus JAPUDQ01. Next base: position 18,927 of record CAYWYG010000009.1, read on the forward strand.
AAATGTACTGATCGCAAGAGAAAGCAGATACGGTGTGACGGTATCAAACAAGAGTGACGATGTAGGTATGCACGTAAGCATTACAAAGAAGCGTCGTTTGTCTTTACGAATTTCTTTCCAGTATTCGTACAGTGTTTCTTTGACTAATATCGATGGTCTTGCGCGTCGTGCCATATAGATAGTACTACCCTTTCTGTTGTATATGTTGTCATTGTCTCGCGATATCACGCGGGTTGCTAGTGTCCGCGGCTATGAGGCGGAATAGCGGAGTAGAGGTCGCTCATGTGGCGACATAATACTACGATTTTACGGTATAATAAGCGTATATGCAAAAGATTCTGCTTTACTACAAATTCACGCCTGTCAAAGATCCTGAGCTTTTGAAGCTTTGGCAAAAGACATTGTGCGATAGTCTGAATTTGCGCGGGCGGATACTGGTGAGCACGCAAGGCATCAATGGCACGGTCGGCGGTGATCTCGACGACCTCAAAGCCTACGTGAAAAAGACCAAAGAATTCCCTGGTTTCAAAGACATACTCTGGAAATGGAGCGACGGTGGACGCGACAATTTTCCTCGTATGAGCGTGAAGGTCAAGAAAGAATTAGTGGCGTTTGAGACGTGGGACGAGATAGAAGTTGACGAATCTGGCGTCGTCGGCACTGGGCCGCACTTGAAGCCGCACGAGGTAAATGAACTGGTAGAAAAATACGGTGATGATGTCGTGTTTTTCGATGGGCGCAATGCCTATGAAGCAGCTGTCGGACGGTTCAAAAATGCCATCGTACCCGACACGCGAACCAGTCGCGACTTCAAACGCGAACTCGACAGCGGCAAGTACGACGAGCTGAAGAACAAAAAAGTTATCAGCTATTGCACTGGCGGCGTGCGTTGTGAGCTGCTCAGCGCCATGATGAAACAACGCGGCTTCAACGACGTCTACCAGATAGACGGCGGCATCGTCAAATACGGCGAAGCCTACGGTGACGACGGGCTGTGGGAAGGCAACCTCTACATCTTTGATGGTCGTATGGGCATGAACTTTTCCGACCACGCCAAAACAATTGGACAATGTATCCACTGTGGTGGCGCAACAAGCAATTATGAAAACTGTGCATTGCCCGAATGTAATGACCTCGTACTGATATGCGAAGCCTGCAAACAAGATAAAGATAAATTATTTCATTCCGAAAAATGTAAATCAGTTACACATAGTCACAGGAAAGTTACTGTCTAATGCCACACATACATACCGAACCAAATCAACACGACATGACGATTAGCGCGTATATCATACGTCATGAGAGCGATGAGTGGAAATGTCTCGTACATTTTCATAAAAAAGTCGAGGTTCTCATGCAGATTGGCGGGCATATCGAATTGGATGAAACGCCGTGGCAGACGGTTGCGCATGAGTTGCAAGAAGAGAGTGGTTACGAACTCAGCGAGCTCAAAGTAGTGCAATACACGGCCGATCGTCCGCAAGAGGCGGGTAATGTCACTCATCCGACTCCGCTGCTGGTCAATACGCATAATGTCGGCAACGAACATTATCATAGCGATTTGTGCTACGCATTTGTCGCTGGAGCATTACCGTCTCGCGCCGTCGCCGGAGGCGAGTCGCATGATCTTCGCTGGCTGTCGCTTAAAGATCTCCGATCGGGCGCACATAACGGGGAAGTGCTAAAAGATGTCATGTATATTTATGAATTTTTGCTCAATCATATAGATGAACTTGTCCTTGTCGACGCAACGTCGTATTCACTCGAAAAACCACTCTCTATCGGCATGTCATATAAACGTGGCGCACCTGGAGAAAACTCATGAGCAAGATACTGAAATTAACGCGGTTTGGCAATCCAATACTACGCAACGTAGCAAGGCAGCTACGTGTCGAGGAAATTCGATCGGATGAAATCCAACAACTCATTGCGGATATACGCCATACGAACAAGACCAAGCAATATGGTGTAGGGCTTGCGGCGCCACAGGTGGGTGTAAGTGTCGCGCTGAGTGTGATCGGTATCAAGCCGACACCAACTCGCCCGCACGTCCAACAGTTTGAGCAAGTCATCATTAACCCTTCATATGAAGGTATAGGTCGCAGGGCGGGTATGTGGGAGGGCTGCCAAAGCGGCGGTAGAGGTAATGAAACGATGTTCGCCAAAGCGCTACGATATCGAAAGATTCGAGCGAAATTTTATGATGAGTATGGTGCGTACCATGAGGAAGAGATTACAGGTTTTGTGGCACATGTCTTCCAACACGAGACAGATCATTTGCAGGGCATATTATTTGTCGACAAAGTTCGTGATTCAAAGACCTTTATGATGGCCGATGAGTATCGTGCACGGATAGTGAATAAGAAATCTACTTAACGATTTGCAGCCCGTAGTCTTTGAGCTTGTCGAGACCGCCGAGGTCTTTGACATTTGTGAAGCCAGATTTTTCGAGGAGCGTCTTGGCTTCGGCTGAGCGATTGCCGCTGCGGCAGTAGACGGCTATCATCGAGTCTTTCGCAATCTCAGGAAGTTTGCCCGACTCGATATCGGTTAGTGGCCAGTTAGCTGAAAATTCCGCATGACCAGCAGCGTATTCATCGGCCGTGCGCACGTCATAGAGATGGGTACCTGCGGCGAGCGTCACGGGAGTTGGAGTATAAGTTGTCGAAGGATTTAAGCGAGGGGTACTGAGGGAACCCCATATTATGAGCACGATGATGACTATAATTCCTGACGTAATCGCAATGATCGTTTTCTTATTCACTGAGACCTCCTTGTGACTCTGTAAGTTTATAGATAAATACACTTTACATAATATACTATACTCCAGTATAGTATATACATGGCGTACAAATCAAGAATTAATAAAATCATAGGACAGCTCGAATCACTTTCTAGGGCGTCAGGCGAGGGACGCGCTGGTTGCGACAAAGTATTGCAGCAAATCAACGCAATCGAGGGTGGTGTAAAATCACTCAAGCGACTGATAATAGAAGACTCGTTAGAAGCCTGTGCGGATGCACGCCGACCGCACAATGAAGCGAGGCAATTATTAACAAGTATCAGGAGGTATTTATAATATGGCACTTTATAGCACTACAACGCAAAAAGAATTTGAAGAAAAAGTACTCAAAAATGACAAGTTAGTGCTGGTTGATTTTTGGGCGGTATGGTGTCCACCATGTCGCATGATGGCGCCGATATTAGAGACTCTTGGCAAAAAATTAGACGACAAGCTAGATATTGTGAAAGTCAATGTCGAGGAGTCGGCCGACAACGGTCAGCTTGCCGCGCAGTATGGCGTACAAGGTATCCCAAATATGCAGGTGTTTCGCGGTGGGCAGGTTGTCAAGGAGCTCGTCGGTGCTCGCCCACAGCACGTCCTCGAGGGTGAGCTTGAGCCACTTATGAAGTAGTGGTATTTTCAGTGTTGTCTCAGCCTCATCGTCTATCGTCGAATGTATCAAAGATAACAGGAGCATGATCTACTATGACATTGCAACAAAAAACTATCATCGGTCTAGTTATGCTTGCCGTTACGATAGCTAGCGTGGCAGTAGGGTATTCAGTCGCCACGAAGTCATCGCTATCTCGTGCCGCCACAACAGAATCGTCACGTGTATCGTCTCCGTCAGCTGAGATGCCCGTAGAGACGGGTTCGGCGACTCCTGCGATGACGAAACAACTCCTCCTCTATCTCATCGAAGAAGAGAAGCTTGCGCATGACGTCTATACAAAAATGTATGAAAAATATGGCTCACGTGTGTTTGCCAATATCTTGCAGAGTGAACAAACTCATCAAGCGCAAGTGCTTGATCTATTAACTTCACGTGGCATAGCTGATCCCAGGACGAATGACCTGGGTACGTTTAATGATCAAGAACTCCAGGCGTTTTACGATAGGCTCATAGAGCAGGGCAACCAAAGTATCGAAGAAGCGTATAAAGTAGGTATAGCTATCGAGCAAAAAGATATAGCCGATCTAAATAAACAGCTTGAGACTGCAGCAGACCAAGATGTTATCACGACGCTAGAACTACTGCGACGTGGATCCGAGAACCACTTACGAGCATTTAATACGCAGCTGGCGCAATAGAATAGCTTAGGATAACGATTGCCAAAGATGCCATGCGGCTGTCGTGCGATATGGCCGCCATTGCTCGGCAATCTCGCTCAGCCGGTGCGGTGTTGGCTTTGTCGGTAGCTTGAATAATTGCTGGACTGCCTTTTGAAGACCGAGATCATCGCAGGCAAAAACGTCTGGTCGTACGAGCGTGAACATCAAAAACATTTCTGCTGTCCATCTACCGATACCTTTGATGTTTGTAAGTTCATCGATGACAGCTTCGTCGTCAAGCTTTTCGAGATGATCAAAGACTTTTGGATTGTCTGTAAAATGTCGGGCAAGATCGCGTAGGTATTTCATCTTTTGCGGTGATATCCCGAGATCTCTCAGGGTTTCATCGGTTGTGTCGATGACGTACCGAGGATCTCCGTTAGAGGCATTCATAAACCGCGCGACTATCGTAGCTGATGCCTTGATCGAGATTTGCTGGCTGATGATTGCATCGCATAATTCAGCGTAATAGTCTTTGCGAGGAGTGCGGCAGATGGTACCATTTTTTTCGACCACCGGAGCAAGCAATTTGTTGTTTTCTAACAAATAGCGCTCTGCTTGGGTAAATAAAGTCATATTCTATAGAGTATACTACTCTTTAGTATGAATAAGCAGCTCGAAAAAAAGCTCAGTGATCTCCCAAAAGAACCGGGAGTATATTTTCATAAATCTCGTAGCGGGGAGGTGATCTATGTCGGCAAAGCGGCCAACCTGCGCAGTCGCGTACGACAGTATTTTCAAAACTCACGCATACGCGACACCAAGACGGATGCGCTGGTCGCTGAAATAACTGACACCGACTGGATCACGGTCGAGACTGAGTTGGACGCGCTCTTCCTCGAGTCCGAGATGGTCAAGCGCTACATGCCGCGTTACAACGTACTGCTGCGTGATGACAAATCACAAACGTACGTCCGTATCCCGATGAACGACGCCTTTCCTGCCGTGACGTTTACCCGCAGTCCGCTCGACGATGGGGCGACGTATTTTGGGCCGTATTATAACGGCTATGCGGTCAAAAAAGCGCTTAGATATTTGCGAAAAGTCTTCCCGTACAGCACGCACGAGCGCATGCCGAATACATTGTGTCTGCAATATCACTTGGGATTATGCCCTGGTGTCGAAGCATTTAAAACAACAAGCGATGGTTATAAGAAAACGCTTAAAAAGCTTATCAGATACCTGCGGGGCGAGCGCAAGATGCTTATTCGCGAGCTTGAGCGTGATATGAAAACGCTTAGCGGCCAGCATAAGTACGAAGAAGCGGCTGTGTTGCGTAATCGACTACGAGACCTCAAGCAATTAGGCCAGCAAATCATATTTAGTGACCGCGAGTTTATGGATCTTAGCAAGGATCAAGGTCTCGTCGGACTGCAGCGTTTACTTGGCCTTACTGACATACCAAAACGCATCGAGGGCTACGATATATCGCACATGAGCGGCACGAACAATGTTGCGAGTATGGTCGTCGCGACCAACGGGCTGGCTGATAAGAGTCAGTACCGCAAATTTAAGATGCAGTTGCCGGGCAACAATGATTTTGCTCATATGAACGAGACGATACGGCGTCGGTTTGGTGGGCGTCATGATGAATGGCCCACACCCGACCTACTCCTCATCGATGGCGGCAAGGGGCAGCTCGGTGCGGCTCTCGAAGCGCTCGATGACGCGGATATCACTATGCCAGTGATCGGCCTTGCAAAACGAGACGAGCAGATAGTGATACGAAGGCGGGAAGAGGAAAGCGGAAAGAGGGAAGAAGTTGCAACATTGAATAGTGAAGTGGCACGGCAGTTGGGTGCGTATGTCGAAGAAAGCGATGGGTTTTATATGGTTACATTGCCGAAAAGCAGTCATATCATCAAGCTCTTGCAGCGGATCCGCAATGAATCACACAGATTCGCGGTAAGCTACCACAGTACACTCAAACGCAAAGGCGCGACGAAAAGTTTGCTGGATGACATACCTGGTGTTGGGGCAGCAACGCGCAAAAAACTCATCACGAGTTTTGGTAGTGGTCAAGGCGTTAAAAGCGCGACACAGTCCGATCTTGCGGCTGTCATTGGCGAGAAATTGGCGCAGACTATCTATGCATGGTTCCGTAATGGGTGATCGTTTGGATAATGATATAATGGGTATCTAAGATGAAACGGCAATTTAGATTGTTTTTGGTGCGCTGGGGGGTAAACTCTCTCGCGTTATGGATCGCAGTGAGGGTACTTTCGACGGGAGATTTTGCGAGCACGTCATCAGGGTTCGCGACATTTCTATTGGCTGGGCTGGCATTCTCGATTGTCAATGCACTTCTCCGACCGTTTATTATCGTATTGGCGCTTCCGGCAATCCTTCTTACCCTCGGGCTTTTCATGTTGGTTGTCAACGGCGTCATCGTGTATCTTGCCATTAGACTGGTGCCGTCTATCGAAATGACATTTATCGGCGCAATACTCACTGGTATCGTGATCAGCTTAGCAAATTATGTACTGAGCGGTATAATAGAAAGATACAAACGTCCAAAGGAGTTTATCGATGTCCATTAATGATATATTACGGATTATCACTGTCTCGTCAGGTATCATCATGATCTTGTTTATCCTGTTGCAAGCGCGTGGTGCGACGCTTGGCGCAGGGTTTGGTAGCTCCGGCGAACTCTTTACGACGCGTCGCGGTCTTGACAAGAGTCTGCATGAGGCGACAATCGTTCTTGCGGTTATATTTGTGATCTCTATTTTGGCGGGGCTTCTCATCGGATAATCCGTATGGATGAAGAACCAAAAAAAGGGTGGCGCAATCTACGATCTCTGCGACCGACTCGTGCGGGTCTGCGTCGTAAAGCGCGTAAACTTGAAGCACGGTCAGTAAAACATGCCCGGACATTTATCCTCGAGAGATTTGACAGTATCAAAGCGGTACGACGTCAGATGGTCGGCTGGCTTATGGTCATCACCATCATCATTGCCGTGAGTTTGTTTCAGCTCCTCGGCTATCAGCGCTCATATTCGCTCATAGGACCTGTCGCAGGAGGTACGTACGCAGAAGGCGTGATCGGTCCGCTTGAGACGATCAACCCGATACTCGCGCGTACGCCGGCAGAGCAATCAGCGTCGCGTCTGATATTTTCTGGGCTATTGAGTTATGACGAAACTGGCCATCTTCGGGCAGAGCTAGCTGATAGCTGGCGTGTGGAGAATGAGAGTCGTCGGTATGTGGTAGATATCAAAAAGAATCTTGTCTGGCACGACGGCAAGCCAGTCACTGCAAACGACGTTATATTTACTATCAACCTCATAAAAAATCAGCTCGTCAGGTCGCCCCTCTACGGGAGTTGGAGCCAAATAAAAGTCACCAAGCTATCAGATCATAGCATCGCATTTGATCTTGCTCGGCCGTATGCAGCGTTTCCGCACGCATTAACATTTGGCATATTGCCGCGTCACCTGCTAGGCAGTATGGCGCCAGAACGATTACGTGAAGTTGATTTTAACCGTGAACCGATCGGCACGGGCCCATTTGTATTTACTCGATTACAGGTCATCGATCCCAATGAAGGTCGCATGATCGTCTACTTGACGAGTAATCATCGATATATGAGAGGCCAGCCAAGGCTCGACCGTATGCAGCTACATGTCTTTAAAAACTCTGCCCAGGTTAAAAAATCATTTTTACTTCAAGAGATAAATGCCGCGACTGACCTGAACAGCGACGAAGTGCACGAGATAGTATCATCTGACTCATCATCACTTGCGTACCGTACGCCAGTTCTCGATGGCATGTACGCATTTCTGCGCAATGACGCACCGTTGTTTAGTGATGTCACAGTGAGGAAGGCCTTTGTCATGGCGACGGATCGTCGAGCATTGATCTCATCGTTGCATACGTACGCAAGCCCCTTGGAAGGTCCTTTGACGGTTGACCAGCTACCGACTATAGCCTCGAAACGGCAAGCACCCTATGATAGAGCCAAGGCTGCGGCACTATTGGATCAGGCTGGTTGGAAGCTGCAAGGTCAAAAGCGATTTAAAGACGGTAAGCCGATGACCCTCTCCCTTCTGAGCGCTGATTCTGGGGACTATCCAAAGGTGGTCAAAGAACTAAAAAAGCAGTGGGAGGCTATAGGTGCGACGGTCGAGACAAAGCTGGTAAAGCCAAATGATTTCCAACAATCGATCTTACTTCCGCGTCAGTACGATGCACTTGTCTATGAGCTGGAACTCGGCGCGGATCCAGACGTCTACGCCTACTGGCACTCATCTCAAGCCGACCCACGTGGTTTAAATCTCTCCAATTACACATCGACGATTGCGAGCGATGCGCTTGCCAGCGCGCAATTACGCCTCGAGCCGGCTGTGCGCGTGCCAAAATACGAGGTATTCGTCAATACGTGGCTCGACGACGCACCCGCCATCGCGCTATACCAGCCGCAGTTGCATTATGTGACAACCGAAAGCACCGCATCAATTCAGCTTGCCCGAACGGTAGTCAACAGGACTGATCGCTATCGAATGGTCGAACAGTGGACGGTTGACATGGCGTGGCGCTATGCCTCACCCTAAGACGATATACTGCGTTTCGATGTGGAACAAAAGCTGATAGTTTACTGAGGTGGTCTCACGATGAGTCATCCGCATCTCCGACATCTACTCATGAGATTTCGGCACATCTTCATATACCAAAGTAAAAAGTGGCCACGAGGACCACTGTTTACTTTGGT
>CAYWYG010000010.1:0-26910 GCA_964462335.1 uncultured Candidatus Saccharibacteria bacterium
GGTTCATTAAACTAAAACGGAACATCCCGTAAACTTAGAAGTGTATAGCAACTAAGTAAAGAGGAGATGTTCCTATGTCTACACTACCAAAGTTTGCCAGTAACAAGAAGTGCTGGCAGATCCTTAACAATCTGGTATTTGGCGATGAGGTGTGCTGTCCGGCCTGTCGCTCTGTTATGCACGAGAACTATCGTGGCAGATATGTCTGGTGTCGGATCTGCCGCAAGAAGTACCGTGCAACGGCCTACCGTAGTTCATGGCTTTATGGTATGAAGCTAACTCCACGACAACTCTTTATCCTCCTGTACTGCTGGCAGACAAAGCGCTACACGGAAACAGCGTACCTACTGGCAGGAGTGAGTTATACCACCGTCCATCGCTGGTTTGCTCGGTTCCGGACACAGCTTGTTGGTAGTGATGAGGCAACGATCGTGCTCGAAGGAGTTATTCAGGTGGACGAAAGCTACTTTGGCAAGCGGCGATACAAGCAAGCTCAACGTATTGTGGTGGGAGCCAAAGACCCGACATCGGGCAAGACGGCACTTCGTATCACGGACAGTCGTGACCAACAACCGCTTGAGCAGTTTGTCCAGGACTTTATTGCACCCGGTAGTCTTGTTGTCAGTGACAAGTGGTGGGCATACGAGGAGCTACCACTCCTCGGCTACGGCCATGAGTCCTGGAACCATAGTAGAGGACAGTTTGCTGGTACAAACCAAGGGGAGAACGTCTGGAGTATTAGTAAACGCCATGCACGGAAGCTATTTGGCGGACGGATACTAACGGCAGAGCTCAGTGAGTTGTGTCGTGAATGGATGGCCAGAGCAAACCAGCCAAGCTTGTTTTACAGCCCGATAGAGTTTCTACGATTTACGCTTATTCCATGTTAGTTGACTGAACCTGATCATGCTAATGCTTGCATGTGCTACATGTGCTTGCTTTGATAGGTATCATGACCGAGAGAGAAGTACTCATTGATGGGCCACTACATTGCACTGCCGAGTTGCTGGCCGCAGACATCGCCGAGCAATACGGGCTTGATGTAGAGTTAGCCGCCATTGGGGTCGCATGGGCAATTGATTGGCATGCCGTGCTACAGCACGCGATTGCGGACGGGACGCCTCTTAGCCGTGAACTCGTCGCCATATGCCGCGACGCGAGCGCAGAGGGGCTGCCTATCCCACAAGACGAAACCGAAGGACGCCCGATGTTCCGTGCACGATGCGCGGCACAATCATTAGAGTGCGGCTCGAATACGACCCGAGGTTTTGTCGTGCTATTAGGCCGCTCGGTCTCAATGACACATTTTTGTGGTGGTTGTAATTCGTACATAGCCGACAAGTAACAACGGACGGGGCGAGCGATTATGCGCCCGCTTCCCGTCCTGATGTGCTACGGATAGCTAGAGGGAGAGGGGTGGTGCATCATGTCGGGCGGTACCACCAAACATGTGGGCATATTTCTCTAGCTTCCGCACACGGACGATCTCTACTCGAGTCGACCAGCACACAAGGCGCCACGAGGCGTAGCAACTCGCCTTCGTCGCACCACCGAGGTTCCTTAGCACTTCTTCGAATCTCGCCGCACAGGCTATCACCTGCATCTGAGAACACCGATGGTCGTATATAGCCGACTCCTCCATCGGTAAGCGTCGAGACCGTGCCGTGCACCGCGTGCTATGAAGCCTCAGCCGTGAACGCGCCTCGCGTCATGTATGCGCCGTCCATGGTAGGTTTGCCGGCGCGATATGCCCACTCGTGACGAGCAGGGTTCTTGTGCAAGGTAGTGCGCCCTCTCCTATACTCTTGTCTACTATAGTACCCAATACAAAACCAAATACATAGCGATCATGCTTGTAAATCTGCAGGCCTTGTGTAGAATAATATCTACCACCGCGCCCGCGGTAGGTAACGTGTCAGGTATACTTGGGCGAGACGCGTCGCCAAACTTGACCAAGTATGGTAAACGCCGGATGAGAAAGGCGACGTCCAAGCGATCCACATCGCGCGGTACTCATCCACGAGAAACAACTCGAGAAAGGGTGGATGGCTTCCCACGCATCTACCGAGGTCAATAAAGGAAGATGCCACAGTCCCCGAAATGAGCGCGCAAGCGCACAACGACCGACCGGTAGATCCTGACACTTGCGGGCTGGCGGACGTCGATACTCATAACTATCTTCGTCCGCCAGCTCCGCCCGCTCACTACATGACTTGTATGCCCATTGGGGCTATTTTTATTTCAGGCACACATACTGACCACAGTAAATCTCATGTATACTAAGACTATATAAAAGGAGAAGACTATGGCACAAAGTAGGGTAGTGATCGATCCAACAAATGGGACATATAAAAAATGGATGATCCCTCTAGGGGTACTTGTCCTTATACTCGTCGGGCTGATGAGTGCAATTCGTACTATCGACACCGGTAAAGTTGGGGTCGTCGCTCAGTATGGTCATGTCACAGGCCGTGAACTCGGGGAGGGACTATCGCTCGTGCTGCCATACGGTATCAATGACGTCGCCATCTATGACGTCAAAGTCCAAAAAGAAGTCGCCGACACGCAAGCCGCCACCAAAGACCTCCAAGACGTCACTGCCGAGGTCGTACTCAACTACCACCTCAACCGAGGTGAAGTGAGCAAAGTACACCAGACCGTCGGCGAACTCTACAAAGACAAAGTCGTCTCACCAGCACTGAGCGAGACATTTAAAGGCGCCAGTGCCAAGTACAACGCTGCCGAGCTCATCACTGAGCGTGCCTCACTCAAAAAAGACGTCTACGATCAACTCCGCGAACGGCTCGGCAAGTACGGCGTGATCGTCGACGATGTCAGTATCACCAATTTCAAATTCTCAGACAGCTTTGCCAAGGCGATCGAGGACAAACAGGTGGCGCAGCAAAATGCCGAACGCGCCAAATTCAACCTCGAAGCTGCCCAAACCGACGCACAAGCCCAAGCTGCCCAAGCACAAACCCTCAGCGACAACTACCTCCGCAAACTCGCCATCGACAAATGGGATGGTAAAATGCCGAGCACTGTCGCAGGTGATGGCACCGTCTTTAGTATCCCCACGCGGTAAGGCAAGTATGGCATTTGAGAATTTCCAGACAAAAGACAGCGTCACCGTCGTATTTACCGGTGAAGGAAAAGGCAAGACCAGCGCGAGCTTGGGGCTCATGGTCCGCGCGCTCGGTGCGGGTTGGCGCGTGGCGTATGTGCAATTCATCAAGCTATGGGACGTCTCAGAGCATCATTTTATCCAAAAAATTATGCCACTTTACGAGGATCAGCTCGATTTTTACAAGGGTGGTTTGGGATTTTTCGAAGCAGGTGAGATGAGCTCGGACGCGACCGCTCGTGAGCACATACAGTTTGCCCGCAAGACCTACGACTTTGCACTACAGTGCGCCAAAAGTGGCGATTACCAGCTCGTCATCTGTGACGAGATCAACAATGCCGTACATGATGGGCTCCTGCGTGATAGCGACCTCAAAAAACTTATCAAATCACGTAGTCCCAAAACCAGTCTCTGCCTCACTGGCCGCGGCTTCCCAGAATTCCTCCTCGACCACGTCGACATCGCCACCGACATGACCAAACTCCGTCACCACTACGATGACAAATTCCTTGCGAACAAGGGGATAGATTTTTAATCTTATTTGCATAAGCGTGATGATCTGCGCTACACTTTTAATTATCGCTTATGCATACCCAGAAACCGTCGCGTCAGCATCGTCGATCTTTGCTAGCTTGGTCACGTCTCAAGCATCATGTTGCCAAGCATAAATTTATTAGCATTTTCGTCGCCATCATCGCCATATTATCACTATGGTACTGTAGTGATTGGTTGTCGTTTGTTCTGACACTATCACGTGAGAATTATACTTTTGGTGCAAGTTTTTCACCAAAGCAAGCCGAAGATTTTGGGCTTGACTGGAAAGCAAACTATACAGCGCTACTAGATGATCTCGGCATACGGCATTTTCGGCTCATGAGCTATTGGAATCGATATGAATCCCAACGAGGTATTTACAATTTTGGCGACTTGGACTGGCAAATGAATGAGGCCGCGAAGCGAGGTGCAAAAGTATCACTCGCCATCGGAGTACGACAACCGCGCTGGCCCGAATGTCACGAACCTAGCTGGGCTAGTAAGCTATCGGGTAATGACTGGAAAAACGCCCTGTATGGCTACAATGCAACTGTTATCAATCGGTATCAACATCACCCTGCACTCGAAAGTTTCCAGCTTGAAAACGAAGCTGAGACATGGTGGTTTGGTACATGCGGCATACCTGATATCCCACGACTTAGCGAGGAATTTGATAAGGCAAAACAACTAACAGATAAACCCATCTGGATGAGCCTAAGCGACCAATACGGGCTACCCCTCACTCCTCCTCATCCGGATGCGTATGGCTACTCAGTCTACACACTGACATACAATAATGTCATACCTGGGACGTATTTTCCGACATCGCCCCCCATCTGGTATCATCGACTCCGTGGAGCAATTATTACAACATTTTCTGGTAAGCCTCTATTTGTGCATGAGCTACAGCTTGAACCATGGGGCCCACGCGAGATTAAACTGCTTTCACTCGATGAGCAGAACATTACAATGAGTACAGATAGAATCCGCTACAATATCCAATTTGCGCGTAAAATCGGCTTTCAGCAGATTGACACATGGGGAAGCGAGTGGTGGTATTGGCGCAAAGTCCATGGAGATGACAGCATATGGCAGGCTGTCAAATCAGAAATTAACGCATCGCGTTAGATAACGATCTCATCATCGGCATCGTCACCCTGGTGACTCTTGATGAGCTGTCGAAATTTTGCAAATGTGAACTTCTGTTCATCTCCGTCATAGGTAAAACGAACGAACTTGAGAGGAAAGTACGTAGTAAGATAGATAAATATCGGTATACGTGCCGACGCACTTTTTATGCCGTGGTGTTTGTAAGTGTTTTCAAAGCGCATAACATACCGATAGAAATCTTTTGGAGAATCTTCAAGCCGACGCGCCGACATGCCGCCGATCATATCGGGTAGATACGCAACATTGTAGCCGGCGCGAAAGAGATGAAGCGCAATGTCTATATCCTCGTGCATTGATGCATCTGTTTGACACAATGATGAGACCACCTTGTCCCATACACTTTTGCGGACTGCCATGTTGCTCCCAAATAAGAAACGGTGTGAGACAGCGAGCTTGTCCAGTGTTGAGCGAATATGATTATCTGCACGAAATCCTACATTTTTTGCGGGCATGTCGTTGTAGACGACAGGGCCAGAAGCGGCAGCTACATCTGGGTCGGCAAAAGCTCTTTGTACCGCCGCTACCCAGCCATGATCAAGCGTTGAATCAGCATCAATCCTCCCGATCACTTCACTACGAGCGTGAGCGATGCCATAATCACGCGTCGGCACTAATCCTTGCTGAGCCGATTGATGCAATAGGCGAATCGGCGCGTCTGGGTGCGAGGCGTGAAATGCATCGACTTTTTCAACCGTTGTATCAGTTGACATATTATTGACAACAATAATCTCTTCGGGCATGACAGACTGATCGAGTATACTTGCTAGGCATTTTTCGATTGTCGCAGATTCATTGTAAGCAGGAATAACGATCGATACAGTCGGCAATTTTGTCATTGACATCTAGTATAGCGCGCTGTGTGCAGTTATCCAAATATTAGGGGCGAGCTACTCACTTCTCTAGATATGATAAAATATGTCGCGCAACTGCTTCACGCGGATCAGCAAGAGCAGCCGCACGATAAGAAGATTCTGTCGATCTGAGGAGGGAGTCTGTCCGTTCTGGATCATTTAGAAATACTGCGACGTCACGTGGGTGCTGCAAGTCGACAGCAAAACCACTGCGAACCATATAGGAAACATTCTCTTCTTCCTGACCTGGGATAGTATCATAAATAATTACCGGTTTTTGTAGTGTCACAGCTTCCGATATCGTCAGCCAGCCCGCTTTTATACAAAGGATATCAGTGGCAGTCATATACTCTGCCATCTTATCTGTATATCCAACAATTCGTAGATCAACCGTCGGCAAAGGTTCGACGCGACGCAGCGTAGTCTCAAGCGCCTCATTGCGCCCAGCAACCACTATAAGACACAGTGATCTCGTACTTGTTGCGATATGTTTCACAAGATCGATCACCTTTGATGGATTAAGCCCGAGGCCACCAGCAGTAACCATTACTACAAAACTATCTTTTGGTATCCGTAGCTTACCGCGAGCATCCTGCTGGGAGATTGTGTCATAAAACCGATCCTTGACAGGAAATCCTAGGTATCTTACCCTGTCCGGTGCAACTCCTTTTTCTATTGCCCGTTGTCGGGTATCTGGAGTGGCGACCAAATACGACGCTGCATGTTCGGTAAACCATCCTGAAAATGCCTTGCCTGCATCAGTCACCACGACAATGACCGGCGCAGTCCCTCGACACAGATCGATAGTCTTGACTGCGACACCACCCAAAAACGGAAACGTCGATATGACAAGATCTGGACGAAACTGAGCATATTTTCTTCTGGCATAGCCTAAAAATATTACCGATATGATCCATTGTAGGATAGGCGCGCATGTATCACCTATCCAAAATGCGACCCTGTATACGACCCCGCCATGAGTGCCGACCGAACGAGAATACCACCTTGTAAAACCGCTGCCGAATGCAGGATGAATGTCTGTTATAACATCAAGAGTTGTGACGTTCACACGAGTCCCACCATAGCGCGCAATCAGTGTTTTCAATACGCTTGCCGTGGCTAGATGGCCACCACCCATCGGGACTGTCATGATAAGTATATTTTTTTGTGCCCTCACTGCTTGACCTTCTTTCTTTTAACGGATCGCGATGCGACTCTGGCGTCATCGATTAGGTATCGTATCATTTTGCGAGGCTTCATAGTATCACGCAATTCACATATAACCCGAGCGGACTTATCATAGACAATTTTGCCATACTGGTTCGCAACCTGAGAGACGTGTATATCTTCGTTCGTAAGGCCAGGCTTTGACTCGATAAAAGGAGCTATCTGATGCCAAAAATCTTTCCGTAGCGCCATACGAGCTCCTATCAGCACTTTGCCTCGAAACATCATCCGATAATACGCCTGTGATAACGGCGGGATGTGGCAGGCAAACCATGGCACACGGCGATACCATTCTTTGATGATCACCTCTCCTACGACACCTTGCACATCAGGGTCACGTCGAAAATTATTGACCATCATTTCTATAAAATCAGGCAGGGCGATACAGTCAGCATCAGTTCGTATGATGATATCGCCTTGTGCAGCGTTAAAACCAGCTGTGCGCGCATACGCGATACCTTGCCGTTTTTCAGGTATAACTCTGGCTCCAAAGCTGGCAGCAATAGCTGATGTTGCGTCCGAAGAATTATTGTCAACCACGATAATCTCATCAGGCTGATACGACTGTCGACGAAGGGCGTCGAGGCACTCCGGTAATAATATTTCTTCATTGTATGCCGGTATGACGACTGATACCGTAAAATCCCGTATCATATCTGCCAGTATAGTGGACTAATACCTAACATGCCAGACGGTGTGGGTGGGCAGTTACAAATTATTCTCATGTAGTGCGGCTGCTATTTGCTCAGGATCAGTAACGACACGTAGATGCCCACCGTCATTTTCAATTACTTTTACACGAGACCTACAATGTGATATATACCAGCGACTATCATCAGGACTCGCAATGTTATCGTATTTTGCAACAACAAGCATAGTCGGTATATCGATGTACGAGCAGGCAAATTTTTTACGGAACTGCCCTACATGCCGAGACAATTGGAGCATATCTCGATTATAATATTTTGTCTCGTCGCGACGCATACGCTTTACTTTTTGTCTCCCCTCGTGGGATTCATGTCGAGACATATACCGCGAGATACTGTCGACCAACAGCGGATTCGATAATAGGCGAACTACTAGTGGCTGAGGTAAATAGCGTGCAGCTATCGCGGTCGTATGAGATGTGATACGCGACATAATATTAGGCGAGCGCACAGGACTTACGAGAGTAAGACGCCGTATTTGTTTAGGGTATGTTGCCGCCAAAGCATATGCAATCATGCCGCCGTAAGAATGGCCGACAAGATGAAATGGCTCACCGGGGTAGAGAGCTACCAGCTCGTCGTAAATCACTGACAGATACACATCGAAATTATCCCGCGCGGAAGATGACACGGGTATCCCGCCGAAGCCCGGTAGCGAGTAAAGATGATATTTTTCCTGCTGCATGGCACGCGCAAACACTGCTAGGCCATCTTTATCGCCTGAAAAGCCGTGAATGTATATCGTTACCATTTCTATTCTCACAGTATATACGATTTAGCCGTGACGTCATTCATGCGATTCACGCGCGACAGGTTTGCGCTATCACCATTTTCTCAGATAAAGGGAGCTACCCCAAGACACTATTCTCACAAACACGTCATTGTTTTTTACTATAACATATCATATCAATTGTGTCAAGTATTGACCTCTGCTACAATGGGTGCATGAAGAAACGTGCGCCTCAAGTAACTATCATCAACCGCCGAGCGCGGTATGATTACGAATTGGGCGAAGACCTTGTCGTTGGAATCGTCCTGACAGGGCCGGAGACCCGTGCCGCCCGTGACGGTCACGTGCAGTTACGCGGTGCCTACGTCACCGTCAGAGAGGGCGAGTTGTGGCTCAACAACGCCAGTTTTAGCCTCAAATCTCACCAACGCGGCGAGTCCCGCACCGTCGATACCAGCGTCCGCAAACTCCTCGCGCACCACCGCCAGATCGACACTCTCTCCACGAGCAAACAACAAGGCATGTCGATCATCCCGACCAAGCTGTTGACAGAAGGACAACATATCAAACTCGTCATCGCCCTAGGAAAGGGTAAAAAGCGCTGGGATAAGCGTGAAACCATCAAACGCCGCGACATCGACAGAGAGCACAAAACACGTCGTTGATTTTTCTGCAACGTATCTGATAGATCGACGCTTTTATTGTTTTATACAGTAAATTATGATATAGTTTGATACGGACGGTCGCATCTCTTCACCGAGATGCGACTTTCATGCACACCACAATTTGGCTACTACACCAAGAAAGGGCTGCAATGCGACGAATTCGTTACGCGGCATGGCCGCTCGTCCTGCTGTTGCTCGCAAGCTGCTCTCTGTTCAGCGGCGCCACCGAGCTCACCAGGAGCGATATGCCCTTGCAGGGCATGAAGCACCAAGCGGTCTATCGACTCGTTGGGACCCCGGACGGGACTAGCGAGACGAACCAGATCACCTACGCGGACATGGGCGAGGAGTCGCCTATGACCGAAGCTAGGACGACCTTCACCAAGACCAACGACACCCTGCGTCAGCAGGTGACGGAGGTCTTCGTCGACGGACGACCCATCAACGTTCTGGCGATGAGCCAGGCGAAAACCAGCTTCGGGCTTACCGGGTGGTTGACTGTCAGTATCAGCAGCAATGATCTCCGTGACAGCAAGGGTGGCCGAACGTGCGGTTTCAAAATCCGTATGAACTTCTCTCCCAACGGAGAACAGTTCCTGCGAGATAGCGACCGCGGTAAGGGTTGGGACGCACTGTGGTACTACACCGACAAGTGTGACCCTGCACAGCCCGACAAGCTTGACATTGCAGGCGCACAACTGCATGCACTGGTGATCAGCGAGCAGTATGTCGTACGGCTCACGGGCAAACCACTCGTTTTCAACCGCGGCCGATCGGTCACGATTGTCGGCGGCAAGCCTGCTCAGCTCACTCCCGGGTGGTGGCTCCATAACATCACTCAGGATGGTCAGCCTGGCGTCCTTCAGGTCGCCGAGATGGTCAAGAGCATGACTCGCGATCTCGACGCCAGTACCGATAAGTGGCGGGGATTCCGTACAGACGGCCCCTATACTGACAGTACGGTGACGTACGCCGCTGGCGATGCCGACGTCTTCTGGTCGGTCGACAAGCAGGTGCTCAACCGAGAAGTTGACTACCACGTCTTTGTGCGACCCGACCCCAAGTCGACGTTCCGTCATATCGTCGTCCACCCGATCTACAACTTCGAGTGGAATGACTGGCGGCAGAACACCAAGGCCTACGGCGACCTGTTCAGGGGCGGAAACCTTGATGACCAGGTGAACCAAGATCGAGGCGTCCCGAATGATCCCAACAACACTGTCGTCAAGGAGATTGAGAAAGAGGGGTGGATGAATAGTCCCAACCCTTCGCTCGAGCAAATTCAGCTCCTCGATGGCGACAATGGCAACCGGCTTGTCTACGCCATGACCGTTCGTGGGTACATCGGTGCCAAGAACAGCTTGATCATGTTCGGCCAACCGCCTGGCAGCTTGAAAGACCTGCTCGCCAAGTACGGCAACAACACGCCGTATGAGCAGCTCAAAGCACAAGGCATGGGCTGCCCGATCAAGTACGATGATGAGGGAAGGCCTCTGGACAACTCCAAGCAGATTAGCGACCAGGACTGTGCGCGTCTGCTACGAGAAGGCCCCATGTGGCAGTTCCTCACGGAGCACCCCGACACGTTCGGGTTCGATCTCGTCGCCCAGCTGAACGTCAAGAACGACGGGAAGTGGGCATCACGATGCACCGGCAGTGGCGACTCCACACACTGCATGCTCGTTCCACTTGAGAACAACATGAACGCAAGTTACATGTTCTCAACCGCCAAGACCGAAAAAGCGTGGACGATCATGCAAGTCCTTGGAGAGGTGGGCGTGCGCACAGTGGGTCTGAGCTACACTTCAGGGCCCTATGACGGTACGGGTATGCTGTTCGCGATGGGCCAGCCCATTGTGCGGCACCAGTACCTGGGTGGCATCACCAGCGTGGAAATGCCATTCGCGCTCGATGCTCGCGCCCTGCAGTTGCCCATCACAATGGGCAATGCCCTGGGTTACCTGGGCATGAAGTAGCCAACACCAAGTCCAGCCTGTCCCCGGCAACCCCGGGGACAGGCTGGCAGCTACCATCCCATCCTGATGACCACATAGAAGACCAACCGCTTACAGCGGTTTTTTATATGGCTTACCTTAAGAGCGTGCCGATCGGTTCACCTGAGACGACTTTCATAAGATTGCCCGGGGTAAACGCATCGACGATCATGATCGGTTTGCCTTGCTCGGCGGCGAGGCCGATAGCGGCGCGGTCCATGACACGGATGTTGTCGTCAGAAGCGGCTTGGGCGAGCGTGACATTTTCGAGACGCTTGGCGTCAGGGAATTTAGCAGGGTCTTTGTCATAGAGACCATCAACCTTTGTAGACTTTATCACAACATCGCAATCAAGCTCAAGTCCCAGAGAGACAGCTGCGGTATCGTGGCTGAAGTACGGACGTGCCATACCACCGGCAATCAACAGCACCCGACCGTTTTGGAGGTGCTTCTCAGCCAAACGATACGAAAATGACTCCGCTAGTTGCTCGACAAATACCGAGCTCAAGCAGCGCGTCTTGAGCCCTTCGCTTTCAAAGATGTCGGTAAGTGCCATCGCGTTGATGAGGCCGCTCAGCATCCCCATCTGATCGGCTGTGACGCGGCGGATACCGTTACCAGCGACCTCGGCACCACGCACCATATTACCGCCGCCGACGACGATAGCGATCTGCATGCCCGCGTCGACCACCGGTTTGATCTCACGCGCCAAAAACTGCGCGATCTTTGGGTCGACCCCAAATTCGTGTTCTCCCGCCAATTGCTCCCCTGATAGTTTGAGTAAGATTCGTGTATACATAGCTACAGTGTAACATGGCCCAGACATGACGAGCCGCCCCAGCTCCGCAGAGAAAGGGCGGCTACGTTCACATGCCGTGCGCACTAGCACCGGTGCGCGGATGCAGCGGTAGACGTCGGCTTCTGAACAGTTCTGCCGTCACCGTATACGGCGATCTGCCAGTCGGACAAGAAGATTGTCGCCAACGCTTGACCCCTCGGCCCTCCGACAGGACGATAAATGCATATCACTGTACCTGCAGGAAGGCGCAAGACGCGCCCATCAGACAAAGGGATCCTCCGCTCACTCGTGAGGGTGCGTTTCACATTGTTGTTCATGTGAATATTCTTCCCGCTGAACGCGTGACCTTTTGGGATCAGCCCTTTGATGAAGAGTATGAGATCACTCAGTCCTTCCGCTTGCAACACTGTCAACGTTGTCACCAACCTCTCTAGGCCATATGAACACTGCTTACTATAGCATTTATTTATATTTTTACTACTCGTTTCACCTACAGCTCTCATTTGCGCTATAATCATGCGCATGAAACTCTACTCATGGAACGTCAATGGTATCCGCGCAGTGCTCACCAAAGGTGCGCTGCAGGATTTTATCAAGAAGCACGACCCAGATGTGCTGTGTCTACAGGAGACCAAGGCTGAGCGCGGACAAGTCGAGATCGATCTGCCGCAGTACCATGAACATTTTTATTCGGCCGTCAAAAAAGGCTATAGCGGCACGGCGATTTTCTCCCGGGTGAAACCGATCAGATATATCGACGGCCTCCCAGACGACATCATCGAAAAATTTGGCGTGACGGGTGATACCTATGGCGACCCCAACGCCGAGGGGCGGGTGATCGCGGCTGAATTTGACGAGTACTGGGTGGTGACGGTCTACACACCCAACAGCAAACGAGATCTCTCGAGGCTGCAACTGCGGCATGACTCCTGGGATAAAGCCTTTTTGGCCTATATCAGCCAGCTCGAGACCATCAAGCCTGTGTTGTTTTGTGGTGATTTCAATGCGGCCCATACTGAGATCGATCTCGCGCGGCCCAAAGACAATGCCAAAAGTGCCGGGTTTACCCCCGAGGAGAGGGAAGGTTTCGACAATATACTGCGCGCAGGATTTGTCGATGTCTTTCGTCGTGACAACCCAGATCGTACGGGTGCATACACCTGGTGGACTCACTGGGGCAACGCCCGAGCCAACAATGTCGGTTGGCGTATCGACTACTGGCTTGCGAGCACTCGCATCGCCGACCGCGTCACCAATCCGCAGATCCACCCCGATGTCATGGGCTCTGATCATTGTCCCGTCAGCATCGAGATATAACCGCTCTCACAAACACTCCTCACATCATCCGATCATCTGTATATTCACCACGTCCGATCGGTGATGGTAAATATACAGCCTGGGTAGAGCGCGCATACGACATACAGTACGCCGAGCAATCAGATGATACATAGCGGACTGCTGCGAACCCTGATAGGGATGTTAGACCTCTTCGATCGCCCGCGCTTCGTAGATCCGTACATAGTCTTCTAGACGTTGTTCGAGTATGCCGGCAGACAACACTGCGACGCAGTCGTAGTCGCTGACCCAGACACTTTTTTGGATCTGTACAAATTTGAGCTCGTGGAGAAGGAGTCGAAACCAGCGGCGCTTCACGGACAGATCCTCCGGGATGTCGAAAACCACCATGAGCTGAGCGTTGATACGTTTGCTCGGACGATATGGGCGAATAAGGTTTTTGGCTTCGGGTGATAAACGGGGGCATCCCTGTTCATCGATCAGGATATATCCACGGCGTTTGGCCTCATAATACGCCTT
Source organism: uncultured Candidatus Saccharibacteria bacterium (assembly GCA_964462335.1). Classification (GTDB taxonomy): domain Bacteria; phylum Patescibacteriota; class Saccharimonadia; order Saccharimonadales; family Saccharimonadaceae; genus JAPUDQ01. The sequence continues at coordinate 13,617 of CAYWYG010000010.1, forward strand.
GGTAATCGTCGGCTTGCGATACCTGCGAGTACGATCGATGGTATCAAGCTCATTGAAAAAACGGTTGGGTGAAAAAACCAGATTGAGATTGGCTTCGCTATAGGGAACAAGCGCTTCCAATGTGTAGCGTAGCGCTGAGCGGGGCAGCACGCCCAGTTGCCGGCACAGCCATCCATCAAGTGTTTTCTGATGAGCCATATCTTGCAGACAGTATACCAAGTCTCTGTAGTATTTGTATATTCACCATCACCGATCGGGTGTGGTGAATATACAATATGGATTGGTGATTTGGCAGGAGGTCATGTACAATGTAGCTACATGAGTGTGAGTCCATCAGTCCAAGAACGCCTCGATACTGCCCGTGTATTGCAGTTGCAATACCGACCAAACGACGAAATCGTCGCACAATTACGCACAAAGACGCTCGCGATGGTCGTCGCGCCATCAGCATGCGGTAAATCATTTCTCACCGAGAGTGTCGCCGCACGAGATACGGCATTCGCTCGTGTCGTTGACTTTACTACACGCCCTCAGCGAGCCGATGATCCGCCAGGTGAATTTCAGTACTTCACTCATGATGACGCAAATGTCTCAGCTATCCTCGACACAATTCATCGCCAACAGGTCGTACAGTACATGGTACACCCAACTACAGGGTATCTCTACTGGACTGAGATCCGTAATTATCCTGCAACCTACAATATATTGGAGACGATTTCCAATGTCGTAACAGTGCTCCGAACATTACCGTTTGAACGTACGTGTGTGATAGGCGTTGCCGCAGAACAGGCACAATGGCAGCAATGGTTCAATGCACGTTTCCCCGAAGGTGATGGCGAACGACTCAAGCGCCTTCAAGAAGCCGTCACCTCTCTGGAATGGCTGACCGACGCAACACATGCAAATCTGATCCACTGGGTCACCAACGATCCAGCGCGCGACGGTACGGCAACGATGATTGACATCGTCAAAAATGGTGCCCGAGGTGATGATGGCCGTGACCATGCGCTCACGATGCTCGAGTGGGCTCGCGGACAACTTGCGTCAACGCTGTAAATATATGCACGAATCATACTGGCTCACCCAAACTGCCGAGACACCGCTGTTTCCTGATATCGAGTGGAATCGACCCGAACAGCGCAGCCGAGCCGGTAAACTGACTATTATCGGTGGCAACACCCACGGATTTGTCGCAGTGGCAACTGCGTACCAAGACGCGCTAGGGTTGGGTGTGGGGCAGGTACGAGCAGTTCTCCCTGACACGTTACGATCGGCTATACCCGCATCTATACTTGACACCGTCTATGTACCCAGCACTGCTTCCGGCAGTATGTCGCGCGATGCTGAGGCGCTCGTCGACGCAAGCCTCGCGTGGTCCGATCATACGCTACTCATAGGTGATGCAGGGCGCAATTCTGAAACAGCGATCGTCTATGAGGCATTGCTCGCCACATCCACGCCACTGACGATCACACGTGATGCGCTGGATCTACTAAAAATAGCCGCTCCCAAGATGGTTGACCGTCCTATGACGACACTTGTGCTCTCGTTTGCCCAGCTGCAAAAACTATTTCAGACTGTATATTACCCGAAGATGCTAGGGTTTAGTATGCAACTAAGTCTGCTCGCTGAGACCCTGCATAAATTTACCGTCTCGTACCCGTGTAGTCTTGTCACGTTCCATCAAAATCACCTCATCATCGCTCATGACGGCCAGGTCGTCACGCAAGAATTCGACAACCCCATGCTCATCTGGCGCGGCACTGTCGCGACTCATGCGGCCTGCTATCAGCTATGGACACCACACAAGCCGCTCGAGGCAATCGCGGCAAGCATCATTGCTAATAATCCATAAATTATGTTATAATATAAAGATGTCTTCTTCATTAGGCCGACGTGGTGAGATGAGTTCGCTGTCTGATTTGGCAGGGTATCTTTCATATGACCCATATCACCCAAATCGCGCCCCTTCTACAGACCGTAAGAGGCTGTTTCGGCTACGTCAAACCTTTGCTGAAGATTTCTTTCGTCGGTGTACACTCGAATATACCGTTGGCAGCGATAGCCCTCTCACAGACTTTGAGGAGTCTCGCTTCCGTCCGTACTCGGCATCACATGCCATATTGAAAGATCTGGTCGGTCTCTATGATCACGAATCGATGACGGAGGATGAGAAAAATTTTCTGATTGGTCTTATCAATGAATATACGGTCATATGCCTCGCAAGTAGTCCGTATAGTCCGCATGATTCTTTCGCGTTGTTGGGTAGCAGGCGTGATGATCACCGCAAGATTGATGCCTATTTTGTGACGCGCGAAGCAGAGATCGTCGTCCAGATAAAAACCGACGACATCACCCCAGGTGCATATGTCATCCCCGACGATGGGGTGTTAGTCTTTGCGTCAGACTACGGCAATGTCAACAGAACCATCACAACAACCCGACTACTCATAAAGGACAACCCCGCAGACGAAGATATAGATTATCTCTATGGACACGCACGTAATCTGCATGGCATTATCATCCGGCGTACCGATAGGGAAGTATGCGAAGCCGATCGACGTCAACATAAAAGAGACGGGTATGCTCAACTGCCATTTCAAACAATCGGGGAATTATACCCAGAACTACAAGCATTGTCGTCCCGCTCAAATAATCCCTAGACTCTCCGTTATGCCACCTATGTGATACGTTGTAAATTTGTAAAAAATACTTGCGTCAAATTCTGACTATTATTAGGATAAGGGTAATGGGGGTCAATACAGACACTGATTCACACCTGTTTTATAGCACGAGCAGCTTTGATAGCGGCTCACCGCGGCGCCCAGATGGCGCCGTATTTTTTTCTGAAGCACAACCAACCATAGCACCCCATACAGGATATCGGATGTATTTTGAAGGACCATGCGACCCTCATAGCTTACCTGAACGTTTTCCCTCTGACGCTGAGGCTGCTGCATTTCCCTCGATCATGTTTGCCGCTGGCTGGGCCCATGCTGAACAAGCCTTGCGCAATCTTACACTAGACAATGACCGTCGGACCGACCTACTTCGTCAGAGCAGATGAATACTGGCGCAAATCCTGCTCGCTCGTACGACACACCTATGATACGATGCCCGGCATATTTTTGTTGTGGCCTGGAACTCGCTGGCGTTACCAGCTCTCTCGCGACACACTACCCGCCATGCTGGCGGTAATTGACGGTCGGCACAAAGAGTTTGACGGGGGATTTAACCCTTGAATTATTACAAGCATCGATGGACAATTCGCAAAAAACGATACAAATTTTGATGGGAAAACACAGAGGGATACTAGAACAGCAGGCGCAATTACTCGAAAATCCCGATGAAAATGCACGTGAGATACAGCGGTGCATCGGTCGGGAAGGTGCAATTATGGGCGTGGCACTTGAAGCAGCGGCTGTCAATCTCGCGCAACGAGCAGGCAATCGATTTGCGATAACTCCCGCATCACTGCGCAGCGAAGAGGGTCAGACGACCGGATCGGATGTACTACTATGGGATAGTCATGACCTACACTCACTATGGAGTGCGCAGGTCAAGCGACGTGTTGATAGTCATGCACGCCACAAATATCGACGTGTCCCCCTAATATGCGGCATCCACCACATGCGGTTTACTGATGAGCCGTTAATAGAAACGTTAAAGGCAATCGAATCGGGAGAAAGAGCCCCTGAGTTGGAACAAATTGGTAGACGCCTAGTTGCCATCATGCGTGGATCACCCGACCATGGGTGCACCCGCTATAATCCTACATTCCAATATCAATATTTACGTCGTGTACGTCAGGCATCACATGCCGCATAGACCATCCACCATAATCTCTACAGATCGTAGCAAACCTACAGCACCGTAAGCCAGACTCGAACATCGTGACATAAAAATCATATCGTGGTGCGCTAGGTGGGACTTGGCCAGAAGAAGCGAACCGAAAGCGAGCACTATCTAGATAAATATCGAGCCTCTGGTGCCGCGAACTGGAATCGAACCAGCACGTCCGAATGGACACCAGATTTTGAGTCTAGCGCGTCTACCAATTCCGCCATCGCGGCACAAGAGGAGCGATATGTAAGCGTAGTGGATCTGACCAGTCTACCAATTCCGCCACTCGCCCATTTGATGAAATGTACCCAACAATTGTATACTAAAACAGAGTGGGAATCTATCACATATGAATTCTGATGACAATTCGCTCACGCCTGCAACTCCGACTTCGCCGTCGAGCCAGCCGTCTTCTGCCAAACCAGATCGCGATCTGGCAGTTTCGCTTATGCGGCAGCAGATCGACCGTTTATACGACTCACCGACGACACCGGCCGACACAACACCTCACGCACTGGAAAACGCCTATGACCGCACGCATGATGAAACCCATCCTCACGACGTCAATACCGAACAGTGGCAACAGTATCACACTGCATGGCAGCAATATTATCAACAGTATTATGAGCGATACTATCTCGCACAGGCGCATGCACGCCAGCAACGCCATACGGCAGCCGAGACGATAGCCGAGGCAGCCAACCAACACACACCATTCCCGCAGCATTCTGATGTATCGACACCGGCGAGCGACGGAAGCGTCACGAAAGACACGGCGCTGAGCGAAATCCGCGCTGACCTCACCGCAAAGATACAGGCGCACAGCCAAAAGGTTCGCAAGAGCCGTCACTTTGTCCCCGTACTGAGCGCGTTGACAGTCATGGCAGTCTTCTTATTTCTACAGTTTGAGAGTGTCATTTCGTCTCAAATTCGTTACTACATTAGCCCAGGCTCGGCAAAAGTCCAAGATATCATACTCGATGCAGCCGCGCCGACCAAGGTCAGCACAGAGCCTCGTATCATTATCCCTAAAATCAATGTCGATGCGCCTGTCGTATACGACGTCGCCACATGGGAAGAGGCGCCCGTGCAAGCTGGGCTCAAACGCGGTGTTGTGCATTACAATCTCCCCGGTGCAAACGCCAACCCAGGCGAGAAAGGAAATGCAGCATTTCTCGGTCATTCAAGTGGAAGCGTCTTCAACGAAAATCCTTACAAATTTATCTTTGTTCAGCTCGAACAGCTATCGACCGGTGACAAATTCTACCTAAACTACAACGGTACACGATATACCTATCTTGTCACGAGCACAGAGACCATCACGCCCAATGAAGTAAACAAACTTATTACGCCCGCCACCAAACCCACTGCGACACTCATCACATGCACCCCGGTCGGTACAAACTACAAACGGTTTATCGTACATGCCGACCAGATCAGTCCCGACCCCAACGCTGCCGCAACAGCAGCTCAAGCTCCCAGCAGCAGTTCTACGCCAGCAAGTATCAGCGGCAATGAACCGACCCTGTTTGAGCGCCTGTTTGGATTCTAATCGATCGTCAATGCCGTTGAGCGCAAAACTTTCTTCTCGCCATCTTTACCAAAACAGTAGAGGAATTTCTGGTTCGCGCTGAGACCAGCCGGCAATGTTTGGTCACACGTCGTGATATCATGTCGATTTGTACCGTCAAATTCATATATGCGAGTGGTGCCAGTTGGATTGTCGATCAGATAGTAATCATCGAGCCACATCGGCACGCTATCGCTCGCAGCTTCATCAGTATTGACAAAATAATGCTCATTGGTCTCAAGGTCATAGGCCCCAAAGGCTCGCCCATTACCAGCCGTCATCATCCGACCTCCCTCAGAAAACCGAAGCCAGTTGATCTCGTAGGGGAGAGAAAGCGTCGCATACGTCCGCACCTGCGCGCTATTTGCAATCGGATCTTTGATGATATCGACATGGGTACGCGACCCGATCGCTACATAGTCATGATAGAAGTATCTTGTGTAATCCACCCACACCGGCTCACTACGAGAGAGGCTACGGACTGACTTGGCGGTGTCATTTTTGTAAATACCGGCGATTTTTTGTGTCGGGCTTGTTGCGACATAGGCAAATGCCGTCTCATCATACACGACGACACTCTCAACATTCGCTACGAGTGGCTGCGAGACAGACTTTGCGCCAATATCAACTTTTCTCAAGTCGCCGCCTGTCAGCGCAAGATAATGTGCGCCACTTGTACCGGCAAAATGCATCTGGCGAAATGGCAGATTGAACTCAGTCGTAATATTTCGAACCGCGCCATCAGCAGCTGATCGATCAAGCAGTACGTATTCATAAACTGAGTCAGCAGCTGTCGCAACAAGCAGAACGTAGCGAGATCCTTTATCCCACTCAACCAGTTGCAACGCGATCGGTACGCCATCCTGAGTGGTGATAAGCCCCTCTGGGATCGGATACGTCTTTGCCGTTACTTTTGCTGGATCACGCACATCATAGATCACCACTGACAATGGCGCACCCGAGACAAGCGCTGCGATATACTCTCGGTTTGGCGATATTTCCGCATGCGCCACCTTCTCAGCTGAGGCTACTGTGTTCGTCGTGAGCTTTGTCGGGACGAGACGCGCATAATCAAGCCAGCGTAACTCGCCAGCTTTGACCGCAACCGTCTTTTGCCATGTGGTATAGCCATCCCGTGACATAGTGATCGTGTGCATACCGGCTGACACTTCATGTTTTGTTGGGGTCAGTGAACCCAACTGATCAGCATCGAGAGTTACTCGCGCTCCTTCTGGGAGACTTCTCAACTGAACCAGCCCACCTTGTTCGATTCGTTTATCCTTGATATCAAACCGATATCCAAGTACGAGCAACAAACACACCGCGGTAATGACGATTGTGGCCAACGTCATAAACCCGTACGTGAAGAAAAGTATCGCCTGGCGTTTGCGCTTACTCATATGAGCACTGTGCATATATCGTATAGTATACCGTATGTTGCAAGATTACTCTTGCATTCTCTCACAAAAACGCTTACGATATGAGTGAGTAATTAAGTGCACAACAAAAACAGAGGGACGTATGGGGACACGAACTAGCATTGTGATCAATGGACGATCGTATGATACCGTAAGCGGCATGCCGCTTGATGAAGCTCCGAGGGTGACTCGCGTTGAGGTGCATGGCCACAACGACACCCACAAAGCCGCCGTCGCACGGAAAACCGCAAAACACCATAGCGCCAAGCTACAACACAGCACGACGCTTCGGCGAGATATTGTCGCAAAGCCACACGGTGCGCGCGACAAAGCGGCAACCCCACAACGCACACATGCCCATATCGCCAAGAGTCCCGCTATCCACAAATTTGCACCGCACCCTACCTCAAAGACTCCGGCGCCTCATGTGGCGACGCATTCGCACGTCGTCACGGCGATCCATCAAAAACATGCCGCACAGCATGCTAAACCAGCAACACCCGCCATGTCATCGCGTGAGCTCAAAGACCATTTGATCGCGACAAAATTGGCCGAAGCAAAACCGCATGTACAAAAAAAACAGCGCAAAGTGCCGCTGCATCGTCCGGCTCGTGTCAGCTCAGTCATGGCGGCATGTTTCGCGATTATGCTCCTCGGCGGATACTTGTCCTATATCAATATGCCCCATCTTTCAGTTCGCGTCGCATCGACCCAAGCTGGTGTCAATGCCAGTTTTCCGACGTACACGCCAAATGGCTACAGCTTTGATGGCCCTGTCTCGTATAGCGATGGTGAAGTCACACTTGCATTTGCCGCCAACGGCGGACCGCATACATACCAGATCAAACAAAAACGCAGCACGTGGGATTCGCAAGCCGTTCTCGACAACCTCGTCGCAGCTCAGTCATCTGACTATGACACAACCGTCTCCGGAGGGCTCACCATCTATACCTACGGGAGTAATGCCGCTTGGGTCAATGCTGGCACGCTCTATACGATCACTGGCAACGCACCAATGGGCCCTGATCAGGTGATCAAAATTGCGCAGAGTCTCTAGGCAAGTGGATTTTGGATTTTTGATTATAGATTATAGAATAGTCACATATGACTGTTCGTACAAGATTTGCGCCGAGCCCGACAGGGTACATTCATGTCGGTAATGTGAGGGCAGCATTATTTCCTTGGTTGCTCGCCCGTCAATCAGGCGGGGTATTTATCCTGAGAATTGAAGATACCGATCAGGCACGCTTTGTCGAAGGCGCAACCGAGCTCATCATCGACACCCTAGATTGGCTCGGTATATCGTGGGATGAAGGCGTCCGGGCTGGTGGAGACCATGGCCCATACACCCAATCCGAGCGGCGTGACATTTACCGCTCATGGGCGCAACGACTCATCGACAGAGGCCTCGCGTACGCCGACCCATACACGCCAGAGGAGGTGCAGTCGTTTCGTGAAGAAGCGACCGCCCAAAAAAAACCGTTTTTGTACCGTGATCATCGCCCTGTGAACCCTCCCAAATGGGATGGCTCACAACCATTGAGATTTAAGGTGACGACGATCAAGCGGTATGATTGGCACGACCCTATCATGGGTGATCTTACCGCTGGACCAGAAGTCCTTGATGACTTTATCCTCATCAAGGCTGATGGCTTACCCACCTACAATTTTGCCCACATCGTCGACGACGCCGAAATGGGCGTCACCCACGTGATCCGTGGCCTCGAATACATCAGCTCTATTCCGCGATATTTATCACTGTATGAGGCGCTCGAGCTCGCTCCGCCAGTCCTCGCATGTATGCCGCATATCATGGCCCCTGACGGCAAAAAGAAACTAGGAAAACGTGATGGCGCCAAAAGTGTCTCAGACTATCGAACTGATGGTATTCTGCCAGAAGCTATGCTCAATTTTCTCGCAAGTATGGGCTGGAATGATGGGACAGAGCAGGAGATATTTACCCGCGATGAGCTGATAGAGAAGTTCTCGCTTGAGCGCGTCCAGCGTTCGGGTGCTCGTTTCGATGAACAGCGACTCCTCTGGATGAACGGGCAGTGGATACGCCGCCTTGAGCTCGACGACCTCTACGCCCGCGTCGAGGCATATTGGCCGCCCAGCGCGTCCGTGGCCGAGAGCTCATACAAAAAATCCGTACTAGGTCTTGTACAAGATCGCCTCAAAACATTTAAAGACCTGCCCGCACTCACGAACTACTTTTTTGAGGAACCACGTGAAAACTGGTCGCTCATCACAGATAACAAACAGCTCGGCAAACTCGAACGAAGTGAAATTGACCGTATCTTACGCGCCGTCTATGCTGCACTCCAGACAACCGAATGGACGACAGAAGCACTACAAACGACGCTCGACCATCTCCTCGAGTCACTCGAGCTCAAACCCGCCATCCTCTTCGGCCTGATCCGCGTCGTCACTACCTGGGCGCCATTTAGCCCCGAACTGCCAGCGACCCTCGCGCTTCTGGGAAAAGATGTGTCTTTGTCACGCATTGAGCGCACATGACGACCAATGAGACGCACACCGTGTTGATATAGTCTACATGTTTAGATATACTTTAGTTCAAGATAGCGAAACAAAAATGCCTCATCATTTCTACAAAAAACACCATCTCAAGAAACGCCACGCGATACGCGAACGGCAGCTTGTCGATCGCCTGACGCTGTTTGCCGCGATGATCGGACCAATTTCTACCGTCCCGCAGGTCATAAAAGTATTTGTGTCAGATGACGGTACCTCGATCGCATTATCGACATGGGTTATGTACAATCTCACATCGCTCATATGGATGTGGTACGCGATATTGCACCGAGAGAAGATCATATTTATCGCACAACTCATGTGGCTCATCGTACAGACCGCAATCATCGTGGGTGCGCTACGACAAGGTGCAGCTTGGTAACGAGGCGATAGCGAGAGCGTAAGCTTTTTGCTATACTACCTCTAATATGTTTCGATCTCACAAAAAGATCCGCCAACCCCATATACCTACCGGTCCAATCGACACTGGATCATCCTTCAGTAATCCAACCCCTGATCTATCAGCTGCGATGCCGAAAAAGCACTGGGCATGGCTCCATAGACTGGTTGGTAATCGATCGAGCGCTACCTATTTTGCCATCGCGATCACGCTTATTATTACCGTCGGCGCGGCCCTTATCTTTGTCATCGGTAGCGGCAAAGAGCCATCTCTCGTCGAGACAATCATCCGACCACGCCCGAAAGAAGCACCCAAATATTACTCGCCACTTACCGGTCTCGAGACGTCAGAAGCGAACACCACGCGTCCCGTAACTGCGATCATGATCGAAAATAGTACCGACGCGAGGCCGCAATCAGGCCTCAAAGATGCCGGTATCGTCTATGAAGCCGTGGCCGAGGGCGGTATCACGCGATTTGTCGCGCTCTACCAAGAATCACGCCCATCCCTCATCGGTCCCGTGCGCAGTGTCCGACCCTACTATGTAGAGTGGGCAAGCGCCTATGATCCAGCGGTCGCACATGTCGGCGGAAGTTATCGCGCCCGCCAGATGGTAGGCAGCGGCAATTACGGCGTCGATATGGATCAGTTCTTCAACGGTAATTCGTACTGGCGCACCAACGACCGCGAAGCACCACACAATGTCTATACCAGCTTCGACAAACTCGACGCACTGCGCACCCAAAAAGGCAAAACAAGTAGTACTTTCACGCCATTTCCACGACTCGCGGTGCCGAAAAAATCGGCAAAGCCAGCCGAGACCCCGGCCGTTACCGCCGTATCGATCGACATAGGGGTCGGTAATGGCGTGTATGCGGTGCACTACGACTACGACGCGGCAAGTCAGACCTACGCACGCTCCCACGGTAGCACCGCCCACACAGACAGAGAAGGCGGGCGTCTCGCGCCGCGAGTCGTAGTAGCTATAAAAGTCAATGAATTTTCCGCACTCGAAGGCACAGACGGTTACCGTGAACAAATCACGACAACCGGAAGCGGACACGCCTACGTATTCCAAAACGGCGGGGTCATTGAAGGTACATGGTCACGAGATGGTGAGCGCGCGCCCCTCATCTTACGCGGAAGCGATGGTGGTGAAATCTCACTTGCTCGTGGTCAAACGTGGATCACTGCGCTCGCAAATGACAAAAGTGTATCGTGGCGATGAGACTTGACGAATTCTTCCCCAGGCATCAACGGCATGTTACCATCCTAATCGGGCTTGTGTTACTCGTCATCAATCTGCCATATATCATCTGGTCGCTTATCCACGGAGATCTACTGACGGCTGGCATATGCGCAACTGTCATGTTTCTCCAGTTTGCGGCGATATTTATCGTGCTAAAGCACGCCCTCGAGCCGCTTGATTTTGTGACGCGAGCGATTGTCAAGATCTCTGGACAGCCCAATGACGTCATCCCACCACCTATCAATGAACCCCGCTACGAAGCAAGTGGTCTCAAGGCGCTAGTCCAGACCATGTATGACCGCACCTCACTTGCGCCAACCGCTCAGAGTCACACGACAGATCTTGCTGATGGTTTGCCTTGCGGTATCATTTGCTTGAGCCAGAGCAGGGATGTTACCTATGCCAATTCCCGTGCGCCAGTCGTAAAAAATGCACAGGGTGCAACACTGATGAAATTATTGTTTGACGACAGCGATTCACTCTCGCTGTGGCTCGATTTTGCCGAAGACCAAAAAGTCAATGCAGAGAAGGTCTGGCAACGTATCGCCGATGCCGCCCCTGACAGGCCAGAACGACGACTGTACGATGTGATCGCGTATTATGAAAAAGACGCACCAGGCGGTGTCGAGACACGTATCGTCACCATTGACCGCACAAACACCTACAGCGACGATCAAGATGCTGTCGATTTTATCTCTGTTGCTGCACATGAGTTACGCGGACCAATCACCGTCATACGCGGCTATCTCGACGTCTTGATATCTGAGCTAGAACCATCTTTGCAAGGCGACCAAAAAGAGCTGATCGAACGCCTCGATGTCTCTGCCTCGCGCCTCAGCGGGTATGTCAACAATATCCTCAACGTTGCTAAATACGACCGTAGTCACCTCAAACTACACCTCGCTGAGGATCGGCTGTACGATATCTACACGACAATCGCCGATGATCTCCAGCTCCGAGCCAAGACGCAAAACCGACTGCTGAGCGTGACTATCCCTCAAGATCTGCCTACGATCGCCGCCGACCGCAACAGCTTGACCGAAGTCCTCGCAAACCTCGTCGACAACGCCATCAAATACAGCCACGAGGGTGGTCAGATCACCGTCACTGCCGATGTCGACGGTAGCTTTGTGCGCTGCTCGGTCCGCGACACTGGTATCGGCATACCGGCCTCTGTCATGAGCGGGCTGTTCGCAAAATTCTATCGGTCCCATCGCTCGCGTAGCTCCGTCGCCGGCACAGGACTCGGCCTCTATATCAGCAAGGCCATCATCACCTCGCACGGTGGACAGATCGGCGTCAACTCGAAAGAAGGCGAGGGGTCAGTCTTCAGCTTTACCGTCCCGATATATGCAACAGTTGCAGATAAACTGCTCGCGAGCAATAATGGTAACGAGCAGATCATCCAGTCATCGGCTGGCTGGATCAAAAATCATTCAAAGATCGGAACATAACCATGCCTGCCATCTCATCCATCCTAGTCATCGAAGACGATCGTTTCATCGGCGAGATGTACGTCCGTAGTCTTCGCAAAGAAGGCTATACGGTGGATTGGGTTGTTAGTGGTACCCAGGGCTATGCCGCCGCGACCGCCAAAACCTACGATCTCATACTGCTCGACATCATGCTCCCAGAGGCACAAGGGACTGATGTGCTCAACAAACTACGGCACGACGACGAAGACAAGATACCTGGCAGTCGCGTGATCATCCTCACTAACTTCGAGCAAGACGACGAATCACGCATGGCGATGGAAGCCAAAGCCGACGGCTACCTCATCAAAGCCGAGATCACCCCCCGCAAGCTCATCGAGATCATCAAACAGATGAATGATTGACATATTACTAATGATTATGCTATAATAAAAAGATGAGCTCTGAAAAAATCTCCAGCTTTGAGGATAACCAGTTTGCATTCCAGCTTCGCGTCAGCCAAAGCCTTGATGACATCAGCGAGCGGCTATTACAAAGTTTTTCTCAAGTCGATGGCATCACCGAGTGGCTCTCTGTCGCAGCAGCAAGCTCGGACGAACCCATATCACTAGCAGAGCGCATCATACTTGCAAATGAGCGTATGCGGAATAACGATGTATATAGCGCGAGTGATCTGGCAAATATTCGTGCACATGGTCGACGAATTCTTGATTCGTCGGTTCAAATCTAGACACCCCGCCCCTGTTCTGCTATAGTTTTTGAGTGTCTGCGGCCCCTTCTTCTAACGGTTAGGAAATCGGGTTCTCATCCCGGCAATAGGGGTTCGATTCCCCTAGGGGTCACCAA
>CAYWYG010000011.1:0-25836 GCA_964462335.1 uncultured Candidatus Saccharibacteria bacterium
ATTCGAAATACATTGAGCCGACCAATGTAAAAACCGGTCAAAAGACCGGTCCTTACATTGGTACACCCGATACGATTCGAACGTACGACCTTCAGTACCGCAAACTGACGCTCTATCCAGCTGAGCTACGGGTGCGCGATGATACCTTGTATGTACTCGCAAGCATCCACGCAGAACGGAGCACTCGCGCCTCACAAGAATCACATAAAGAACAGAGGTGATTATAGCACAGTGGTACTACCTCGGCAAATATCTAGAACCGTAGGCGCTTCATTATATCGTCAATAGCATCAGGCTTGACCGTCTGCATCGGAATATGGGCGCCGAGTGCATCGACAATTTGTTCACCGTATTCTTGAGGAAAGTACACGTCAATTGCTGGCATGAAGCGTTTGATCGGAAGAAGCGTGATGTAATACACCGCATCTTCTTGGACAACACCAAATGCACGGAAATCTTTGTAACTATAGTGATTTTGCTCAATATCCAAACCGTTATCGGAGAGTTGGTAGCGCAACACGCGCGGTGGTCGAAGTGCCATAAAGAAGATCGCAGCAACCATCACGACGACAACTGCGGTAAACGTCCAGGCATGTAGCCATATGGATAGCCCCAACAACACCACACCCATCGCCACGACACCAACAAACCATACTGTGTTTCTTTCATGATGCACAAATTCGGACGCCTCCCATGAAACTGACGGCATAAGTGGTGGCGCGCTCTCAGCGTCTGCCGTATGTGTCACTTCTGTAGCGTCTTGTGCCTCGACAGGCGGTATGGCTGCGGATACTGTATCGGTATCACCCTCAGGAGGGGTATTGGCTGGCTGCCAGTATCCATGTGATTCGGGTTGCATAGCAAAAGTATAGCACTTGTGGTTAGATTTCGAAACGTATCATCGAAACCCGATGGTTTCATTTTCACTGTGTATCTGTTACAATCTCTACCTGTAACGCCACATTTCACGGAGGAGTACCCAAGTGGCTGAAGGGGCGGCTTTGCTAAAGCTGTAGGGGGGCGCAAGCTCTCGCGAGAGTTCGAATCTCTCCTCCTCCGCCAAGAGAAAATATCCATACGCGCCGGTATGGATATTTTCTTTTAGATCGCGGCTCGCTAGTTACTTACTGCGACGCGTGAGCAATGCGAGCACAACACTGAGCCCGAAAACAATCAGCCCGACAAAGACGCCTTTGAGCAGCCAGTCACCGACAACGCTTAATTCCACAATATTCATGACGTACATGACACCGATAGTTGCAGCATAGAACGCATACAACGCGGCGACAACGACCACTGAGCTTTTGATATATTTTTCCATAGGCTGATTATACCACATAACGCTAAAGAAGCTCTGCGACCTCTATATTTCTTGGCGGATGCTTTTCTCGCTGCACGGCGCTACGCCGATCTCGCGGTTTGTATCGCTTCACGATACCCGCGAGTTCTCATCACACCCATCATCAAGAAAAACCGAGGTCAGAAGACCTCAGTTGTTCTTGGCGGAGAGGGCGAGATTCGAACTCGCGGTGGGTCTCCCCACGCTTGTTTTCAAGACAAGTACCATCAACCACTCGGTCACCTCTCCGTGTGATGATTATTCTACCAGAGGTGGTTTTATCTGTCGAATGGCTGGCGAGCGATCACGGCAACAAAAACCGGCTGGGTACTCACCGCGCGAATCGCCGTGACACCAGATTCAAGTGTCGCCCCTGTGGTATAGATATCGTCAATGAGGAGCACGGGCGAGGTCACGGCATCATCAACCGAGAATGCGCCATGCTGACGGATCAAACGGTCTGCCTTGCTCGCGCCGCGCTGTGGAAGCGCGGTGCGTCGCTGTAATCGTGCACCGACGGGCATATGACGACGTTTCGCAAGCTCGCGCGCGATATAAGCCATATGGTCATAGCCTCGCTGGCGCATATGACTTGAGATCGTCGGGATATAGCTAATGGTAGTCGTTGGCGGCAACACTGGCAGGCACGCGTCAAGTAGCCGCGCAAGCACGCGAGCACCGTCACGTGCTCGATCAAACTTATATCTGTCGATCAACTCACGTAGGCCTCCTGTACGGACACCAACTACCCACGCTGCGTCATATACGGCATGCGCTCGACAGCCACTGCAGAGATTGTCACTAGCGGATGGGCGCAGGCACACAACACATTGGTCATAGCCATTGTCTATGATGTCAGAAAAACAATAATCACACAGTAAGCCTTTTGGCTCACCACAAGAGCTACAGGTATGGGGCGCGAGGGTGGACAATATACGATCAAGCATTGTAGTTTTTACGTTTGCTACGTACTATTATTGCAGACAATTGACAATTTCGGATATAATTAGTGAGACAATTTGTTTGAAATACTATCGAAGTGGAGGATGTATGGTGCGAGGACATAAACAAAACGACGATCTTCTCATGGAAGATGAGTTGGCGGCGGCATTTCTCTCTGACGAAGAAATTCCCGTTTCATCTGACGACAACCAGTCTACAGTATCAACCAGTGATGACAACTGGGACGAAAATGATGGCCAGGATTTGCCCGGTCAGCTCGCTGTCGACGTCTACGAGACCGACGAGAAACTTGTCGTCAAAGCACGTACCGCAGGGGTCAACAAATCAGACCTCGACGTGAGTATATCTGACGGTATCTTGACGATCAGTGGGACACTCAGCAGCGGCGACGATTCACTCGCGACGCACTGGCACGTCCAAGAGTGCTACTGGGGCGAATTTAGCCGTACCCTCGCATTGCCAGTGCAGGTAAAAGAGGATGAGGTCGAGGCAGTACTCAAAGACGGCGTCCTCACGATCAGCTTTACAAAGGTCAAAACCGAGCAAGCCCGCAAGATTCAGGTGCTCTAAGACGCGCGCACGACATTGTAGCCCAGCAGCTTGTCTCATACGAAAACTCCCCAAACTGATCGGGGAGTTTTCTCTCTAACTCGTAACGCGTCGTTATCTAGGTCGTTGTCTGACCGAGGTTTGTCGTGACAAAATTGACAGCTGCAAACGCCAGGAAGGCGACAACGATACCGACAATGGCATAGAGAATGGTGTTTTTCGCACCCGTGACCGCACTCTGGTCACCGCCCGATACCACATAGCGGATACCGCCGATGATCAACATGATGACCGAGACTGCACCGATGATATAGAGTAAGATGTTGGTCACGGTTTTGAAGATACCCGACTCGCCGAATAACGTCTCAGCCGTACCATCGCCTTTTGCGCTCGCCGCACCGCCACCTATACCTCCCGAGATCTGTTGTGCGCTCACAACATCTCCTGAGAGTAGACTCACGCCTAGTGCCAACATCGGCACTATCATGAGAACAAATGCGCCTTTTCTAATGATTTCTTTCATGAAGCTCCTTCATTATTTACGTTATGTGCTTGTGATAATTTATAGCAGATTGTGCTCAAACAGTGAAGTAGTTTACTTCACATTCAATATAACAAAGTTGACGATTGCATAGGCCATCAACGCCACAACAAGTCCGATCACCGCATAGAGTATCGTGTCTTTCGCGCCTTTGACACCAGATTGATCGCCGCCAGACGTCGTATAGCGAATACCGCCGATGATGATCATGAGCACAGCGATCGCTCCGAGAACATACAGAAGCAGATTGATAATCTGTTTTATGAAACCAGCAAGATTAGTGCTCGACGCATCTTTGTTCGTACACTCCTTACCGTTCCACTCACCGCCCGTCCCCTTGCATATCTCTTCTTGGGGTGCCGCACTGGCCGTAGCAGGGCTAAGTGATACTGGTACAGCCATCATAACGAGTGCCGTAAGGCTTAGTAACACCATTTTTAATCTTTTCACATTTCCTCCTTTTATAACCTGCTTAATACAAAATTAACGATCGCATACGACATAATCGCCACAGCCAACCCAATCACTGCATAGATGATCGTCTCGCGCCCACTTTTCGTCCCAGCCGCGTCACCACCAGAGAGCGTGAAGCGCATACCACCGATCACTATCATAATCACAGAGATCGCACCCGTGATGTAGATAAGTGTGTTGACAATCTTCGTCCATACACTATTGGGCCCGAACAGTTTCTCGCTTGAATTTGTGCACAGTGGACTCGACGAATCGACCGAACATGTCGTACTAATCGGGTTTGCGATCGCACGGGTCTGTGGCGCCACGAGAAAGCTACCGATCGCTCCGGCAAACATCCCGACTAGCGCAACTCTGACCGCTATTGAAAATATGTGTCGTGTCATACTATTTATCCTCCTAAACTTTGAACTATCCATCGTATTGCCGCAAACACGATAGTTGATATTGCCAGCGCCACTACCGCGTAGATGATTGCTTCTCTAGATTGTTTCTGTGCATTTGCATCGCTACCCTGGACGACCATACGCATCGCCGCGATAATAATAAATAGTATCGCAAACGCTGCCAGTGCAGCATATACCAACCCGATGATACGATCAAACTGTGAACCGTTTGCGGCAAGTGTCGGTAAGCCAATCTCTCCCGCTTTGATACCTGTTAGTTGAGCAAAAAATACCAACGAGCCCGTCACTGCATGATCGACGATCCTCATACGAACGCCCCCGCGATAAACCCTACGATCGCAACAGATAGCATTGCGATGATCAATCCTATCACCGCGTCACGTATACCGCCCAGTGCTTGCGCATATGTACTCGAATTACCGTTGGCGCTCACCATCTTAAACAACATGAAAAATATATAGCCGATCGCGACATACATAGCTAGTTTTATGATGCTTTCAACTACGGGAAATGCGATCTTCCATATATCATTTAGTGACTTGATCATAGGTTTGCCTTTGTCATCTTTTGGCAGACAGGCATACCATGGTTGAAAGCCAAAGAAATTGCCTACAGCGCTATTGCCGCACACAGCGACATGTGAAAGCGGCGTCATCGCCCCAACAGGGACTGCGCTCAAAAACAGTCCAGAGACCATCGCTAGGGTCAACGATACTGCAACAAAAAGCCGCCTCATCACTATAGGATCCCTCCGGGTATCATGAACTGCAAGATTGCAAACATGAGAAGGTAAAGTAGCAGCCCTATCACAGAGTTTGTGATGATCTTTATGCCTGCCTGGGTTTTGCCCGGGCTACCCTCTGCGGTTGAATAGACGATACCACCAGCCGCAATACCGCCGACAACAGCCAGGCCTACGCCCACACTGAGGAATTTGAGTATCTCAACAGCAAGACATCGTATACCCACCGCGTCTGTTCCGCATCCGGCAAATGAAAATGCAGTGGTCTTTGCGCAATCACCTTGATCACTTCCGTCGGTACATTTCACCGTGTTGGACGGGGCGGCTGATCCGCCACCGCCTTGTGCTGGATCCGTTGTCGCCGCGAATATATATGGAGCGCTGCTCAGAGATAACGTCGTCGCGACCACAACCAACATGATGATTTTATGTGGCATAAAGCATTTCTTCATAATCTGCTTATATTTACCCATACTCAGGCGATAAAGTAAATATGCCCGAATCAATAGATACTTTAGTATCTACGGCCACAAGCCATCATCACTGTTATAGCCGCACTTTACCGTATATTGACCTCGCCTACGTCAAGCGTGGCGATTGTTGCGCTTATGGCAAATCACGTATACACTTAACATCGTAGGATTAATAATATACTGGAAGAGTAAGGTTCTATGCGGATAGCAAGTAGATTATCCTCGTTGATAGCCGTCGCGATGCTGACGTCATTGTCGGTTTTTGTTTTCCTTATTACACATAGTTCGACCGCTCATGCGTATGGATCGGTCGATGGCATAGTCAAGGTAACCGTCACTATTGCACCGGCAGATACCACCTCATCTATCATTGTGAAGTTAAACCGATCTACTAGCGCCGGTGTAGGCGACAATGAAATTATCCTCACAAGAACTGGTTCAAATACCTTTACTGGCGATCTTAATAACGCGCACCTGAGCTGTAGCACAAGGACCCCGGGTACAATTAGTTTTACAGCAACGGTGTACAACAATAGCGGTGGTGGTTTCACGGGTCAAACACTAGACCAGTTGGGAACATCCGGAGCGCAGAATATCTGCAATGACCCTGAAACCGCAAACTTTTCAGTCAATATTCGGCCAGTTGGGACGACGCCAGGCAACAACTCTACAGGAACAGTCTGCGGTACACTAAGCTACTATAACCCCGACACCAAGCAAGTCATGCCATACGTGACAGATAACTCAAATATAGCAGCCGTGCCGGCTGGATCAAGTACGGGTCCAAAGACAAAGACAGACAACAATGGAAAATACTGTATAGGAAATCTGTCTCCGGGGACATACAAACTCGTAACAACATATACCTCTCCTCAGGGGAAAAGTATGGATACCTGGACTTCTACTGACTTCCAGGTTACGGCAGGTAAAACAACCACTATAGATCACGCCGCTACTGCACCAGGGCAAGCCACCGGCACAGGATCGGCTACTACCGACACAAAGGAGACCTGTACCGTTGCCGGTATCGGCTGGGTTGTCTGCCCACTCATGACTTTCATTGGCAAGACGATCGACGCAGTTTATACGCTCATAGAACAGATGATGGTTTTTAACATACAAGATCCTTTCGGTAACAACCCCCTGAAGCAGATATGGGGTAATATTCTCGGTATTGCCAACATTGTCTTTGTAATAGCGTTTTTTGCAGTTATATTTTCCCAGGCGACCAGTGTTGGGATCAATAATTATGGTATCAAAAAGATGCTGCCGCGCATGATCGCTGCTGCGATATTGGTCAATCTCTCGTATTATATTTGTCTACTTGCGATTGATGCGTCCAATATCCTCGGCGCCGGTATCGATGGAGTTTTGATGAATGCACTGCCCTCCGCTCAGAGTACAAATCTCAGCTGGTCAACCGTAATCGTCGGAGCATTAGCCGGCACGGCCGTAGCTGTCGGACTAGCAACCGGTGCGCTAGTTGCTATTCTGGCACCGTTCGCAGGGACGGCACTCCTCGCAGTAGTCACGACACTGGTTATATTGGTCGCGAGGCAAGCAATTTTAATTATGCTAATCGTGCTGTCGCCTCTCGCATTCGTCGCCTTCATCTTACCCGGAACATCGGAGTGGTTTGACAAGTGGAAGAAAATGTTCATCACAATGCTCGTGTTTTATCCACTAGTAACGCTCCTATTCTCTGGTTCTAAGGTAGCGGCATATATCATGCAGCAGGCGAATAATGGCGGTATTAGTGGGGCACTAGTACAAGTATTTGCACTTGCCGTCATGACCTTCCCGCTATTTGCAACGCCATTTCTGTTGAAGTTCAGTGGCGGCTTGATCGGACGTATAGCAGGCGTAGTGAATAATCCGAATAAGGGACCATTTGACAGAATCAATAAGGCTGGCCAGGCTCTGTCAAATCGCATAAGGGGAGAGGCGGCCGATGCGTATGATTCTAACCCAAAAACACGCAACAAAATGAAAAATTTCCGCTCAAGGCTTATCACTGGCACGCCTTATCTAGGTATAGGCGCTGCCGCTAAAGCACGAACCCAGGCAACCCTGCAGCAACGTGGTGACACCTATGGATCCGAGGAGCGAAAAATTGCTCTCTCATCATTTAGCGCCCGCGGGATTAGCGGTGACAAAGAGGAGCTTTACAGGATCGCAAGGGACAGCAAAAACAAGCATGAACAATTCGCAGCCATGCTACAACTCGGTGAAATTGGCGCAGCAGACAAGCTTGAAGATTTATACCGAGGAGAAAAGGACCCCACAACCGGAGCAAGACTTGGCGCTAGAAGTATTGACCATAAAAAAGCGGCGGCGGGAGCTATTGCGGCAAGCGCTGGTAAATTAGCTAGTACGGCTAACCCGCTATTCTTTGACGCGGCAACCTATCAGTCACAAATCAAGCAAGGAAAAACTGAGTCTGACGCAACAAATCAAGCGAACAAAACGCGTCGCGAAAAAGTCACGTCACAAATGGGAGCAAACTATCTCAAAAATTTGCGTGCTGACCAAATCGCTGCGGCTCGTCAAAGCATTACTGAGCTTGGTGGACGAGGCGCTCCAGCGTACGATACGGCCGTCAACCAGGTCGAGGCTACCATGCAGGCAATAGGCAAAAACATTAACACCTTAAACGACATGACGGACGAACAGATTGTTGAGATCGGCAAAATGGCCGCCGAGTTCGGTATTAGTTCAAGCACAATAGATGCGAAATTCGTTAATCGATACAAGACTGCCGCTGCCTCATTGCAGGCGAACAAACCGTCGCCAGCATACGATCCAATCCGAATTGGCCCAACCGGTGCATGGGACTAGGGTCAAGGACAATAACCACTATGGCTGAATACAAAGTACCCCAAGACGTCGAGGCGGATGACAAGCTCATCGGGCCGTTTAGTTTCCGACAGTTTATCTACCTGATCATCGTTGCGATAGGTATCGCACTGGCATATTTTCTCAGTCAGGTATTTATCGGACTGATGTTGATCCCGATGCCATTTATCTTGTTCTTTGGCGCGTTGGCGCTGCCACTACGTAAAGACCAGCCGATGGAGATCTATCTCGTAGCGATTGTCAGGTTTCTGATGAAACCGCGCCTGAGGTTATGGCAGCCAGAAGGGCAGGTCAATCTCGTGACGATCGTCGCGCCGCACGTTATTGAACCCGTACGCACAAAGGACTTTGGTGGCGACGAGGCCCAACAACGACTCGCGTATCTCGCGAACATCATCGATACTCAGGGCTGGGCTGCCCGCGGTATCAATGAACCTGCGGCGACCACCGTATCGAGCCTCAATGACACGATCGCGGCCGAAGCAAGCACGGTCGATGATATGATGGATACTTCTGTCGGCATCGGGCGTCAGCTAGATAGTCTCATCGAGGAACAAGATGCAATCCGGATGCGGCAGGTCACGCAACAGTTTCAAGCTGCCATGCAGCAACCTCCTACTGCCCGTAGCGCACAGTCATTTGTGGTATTTCCGACGTCAGCCGACGATGATCTACCTGCCATGCAGCCCCTCTCGTCCGCGTCGAACACTCCGAGCTACAACCCCTATCCAGCCGCTATGCGCCAACACGTCATCGACCCTAGCGGCACACCGACACCCCACCAAGACACGAGATCAACAGCCACAGATAACACCGACGGATCACAAAACGCTAGCGATGAACCGCCCTCTCCTGATATAATGAGACTTGCAAACAACCGCGATCTTTCGATCAGTGCTATTGCTCGAGAAGCGCATCGTCTTGAAGAAAGCGAAGAAGTCGTAATATCACTGCACTAAGATCCTAATCTTGAGGGTGGGGACAAATAAGGATGCAACCACAGCAGCCACAAGTACCGATACAGGGCAGCGCACCAGTGGGTGTTGTTGGATCTCCTGGCGTGGTCACACCACAGACTGCCCAGCCACCGCGTAATCCCAATAGCTCGCAAAACTCGCTTCAAATATCAGAGGTGCGCGAGGGTATGGTCGTGATGAACGACGGTAGCTTTCGTGCTGTTGTCGCCTGTCAATCGATCAATTTTGATCTCATGAGTGATCGTGAACGCGAGGGCGTCGAATATAGCTACCAGAGTTTTTTGAACTCGTTGTATTTTCCTGTACAAATCCTTATCAGGTCGCAGCGCGTCGATATCGGGCCGTATCTCGAAAAACTCTCTAAGATCCGTCGTGATCAGGATAATATGCTACTCGGCGTACTTATGGATGACTACATAAACTTTGTTGATCAACTCAGCCAAGAGGCTAATATCATGGACAAGGCGTTTTATGTCGTCGTTCCGTATTTTCCGACAGGTGATATCAATAGCGCGGTCAATACCAGTAAAAACCTCTTTAGCAACCTCTTTAAGCCGCAGCAACAAACCAATATCCAGATCGACAAGGCATCCTACCAAAAGGCCAAAGATGAGATCCAAAATCGCCTCAATGTTGTCATCAGCGGGCTCTATCAAATGGGTGTACGGTGTGTTCAGCTACAGACCAAGGAACTGGCTGGACTCTACTACAACATCTATAACCCCGACACTGCAGTGCGGCAACCGCTCATTGACTTTGAGCAGGTAACTGGCGCGTATGTGCAAAAGGGTGAAGGAACCGCTACGGCGCCCCACCTAGATAGGCAGGTACCGTAATGGGGCTTTTTGGCGGTACAAAAACTGACGTGGTCGAAGTTGCCGAGGCACAGCGACAACGTGAACAGCAAGAGGTAGAGCAGGAGTTCTTGAGGGGTATCACCACCCTTCGTGATACGATAGCCCCAAGTAGCCTCGAGATACAGTCAGCTTATTTTCGCCTTGGTACCAAATACGGGCGAACGATTTATGTGTATGGTTATCCTCGTCGCATCTATACCGGCTGGTTGAGCTCGATTATCAACCTAGACGAAGTTGTCGACATCAGCATGTTTATCTACCCCGTCGAGAGCCAGGTAGTGCTCAACAACTTACGCAAGAAGGTCACTCAGCTTGAGGCAAGTATGAGCATCAATGCCGAGCACGGCAAAGTTCGCGACCCCGGACTTGAGGCAGCCATCCAAGACGCTGAGGAATTACGCGACCAATTGCAGGTCGGGGCTGAGCGCTTTTTCCGTTATGGGCTATATCTGACACTCTACGGCGACAGTCTCGACGAGCTCAGCTTTGTACAGCACAAGGTCGAGACAATTCTCGGCCAACAGCTCGTCATGAGTAAAGTTGCGAGCAGTCAACAGGAGCAAGGCCTCAACAGCACCGTGCCGCAAATGTCCGATCAGCTGCAGATCCGTCGCAACATGAACACCGGCGCAATTAGCACTAGCTTTCCGTTCACCAGCGCCGACTTGACCCAGGAAAAAGGCGTCCTTTACGGCATCAATATGCACAACAACGGCCTCGTCATCTTTGATCGTTTCAGTCTAGAAAATGCCAATATGGTCGTCTTTGCCAAATCAGGTGCTGGTAAAAGCTTCACGGTAAAACTCGAAGCCTTGCGTACGATGATGATGGGCGCCGACGTGATCATCATCGATCCCGAAAATGAATACCAGCGCCTCGCTGATGCCGTCGGTGGCAGCTATATACGGCTCAGTCTCAATAGTGACACGCGCATCAACCCGTTTGACCTGCCTCGTGTCATTGATAGCGAAGAAGCAAACGATGCCTTGCGCGCAAACCTCGTGACACTCCATGGACTATTGCGGCTCATGTTGGGAGGTTCACAGATCGCGAGCAACGGTATGATGATGCCGTCGCTCGCGCCAAGCGAAGAAGCAGACCTCGACCAAGCGCTTATCGATACGTACGCACGGGCCGGTATCACAAGTGACCCATTGACGCACAACTCGATCCCTCCAACAATAGGCGATCTTTACGAGACGTTACTTCACATGGGTGGTAGTGGGCCACAACTTGCACAGCGTCTGCGTAAATACACGACCGGAACATTCGCGGGTATATTCTCGCAGCAGAGCAATATCGACATCAACAATACAATGGTCGTCTTCAATATTCGCGACCTCGAAGATGAACTAAGGCCAGTTGCGATGTATATTGTCCTGAGCCACATCTGGAACAAAACACGTAGCGAACAAAAGAAGCGTATGCTGATCGTCGATGAAGCATGGCAACTCATGAAATATGACGACTCGGCAAACTTCCTCTTTAGTCTCGCCAAACGTGCCCGTAAATACTATCTCGGCCTCACAACCGTCACGCAAGATGTCGAAGACTTTATGAGTAGCAAGATGGGACGTGCCATCGTCGCCAACTCAAGCATGCAGCTCCTCCTGAAACAGTCATCAAGCGCTGTCGATGTACTCAGTGATGTCTTCAAGCTGACAGAGGAGGAGAAGAAGCGTCTTGCAAACTTTCCCGTCGGCCAAGGGCTGTTTTTCGCCGGACAAAACCACGTCCATCTACAGATCATCGGCAGCCCAACCGAACAGGCTCTCATCACAACCAACCCGCAACAACTGCAAAATATGCAACAAGCACCACCGCAAGCACCATACGGTTCATAAAGTCTCGACCAACATAGGGAGAATGAGGTACACTAATAACCATGAGCGACAAGACGGCCTTGAAGCTACGAGAGAGCGAAGGGGGAGAGCTCAACAATAGATGGGCGTACAATCCCGACGAAAATCCTGACAGGTCTATCGACGAAGATGAGGGGGATGGTTCTTCGAATTGGTATGATTCAGAATTTAAGAAGATTGCCGAGGCCAATCCTGACGTCGCAGAGCGCGGCAATCAAATCCTGGCAGGACAGCGCAATCCAGACTCAAGTCGACAAGCAGTTCAGGAAAAAGAAAAGACGGCCGTCGGCGACACTGCTGTTGGTAAAGCCGCCGTGGGCGCGGCTAATATGGTCAACCCCGCTGTTGGCAAAGTCGTACAATTTTTGGGCAAGATAAAAACCCGCAACGGCGCTGCCGGAACTATCGTTGCAGTAGTGATGGTTGGGCTCGTTGCGCTTGGCAGCATACTGGGGGGCTCTCTCGCACCGTTTGCCTTTATGGCCAATGTGGTCGATGACCTCAACGACCAGCTCGCAAGCCTAGACATACGCCAAGAAAAATTATTACGCACAAAGACAAAAGGTATCCAAAATGACTTCGTCAACGGATGCTCGATCATGTCGATCAGGTGTAAATACCGATCAGTTTCAAAGGCGGACGTAGAACGGCTGAAGTCGGTCGGCATCGAGGTGAGCGGGAAATCTATCGCGGGTCGGGTTTTCCCCGATAGACAAGGTTACACACTTGAAGTCGATGGTAGAACACGTAGCATGAGTGCAAGAGAGCTCGCCGATCTCATAAAGACAAACCCGAGAATAAGCAACCAATTTCGAGAAGCCCAAAATATGAAGTTCTTTGGTTTTGCTGATAAATCATTCCGTTGGTTCGCTTCGAAAGTACGGGCAAACCTGGGTAAACCAAGCTATATCGGTGCAACAGAGGAGGAGCAATTTAAAAACTTTTCGCGCGGCATCACAAGCCCCGAAGCAGTACCTGGCGCAAAATTTATACAACTAAGCGAGACCGATCCACAGACTGGCGAGCCCTTATACGCTATAGAGGGGGATACTTCCCCTACGCGAGCAACGTATACCGAAGCGCAGGTAAAGATCTTTCAGGAAAGAATGGCCGTCATATCAGCTCCAGCGGTCATGCCAAAACCCGTTGCGCAGATCGCAAATATTATCAATGTTCTTGGTATGAACGATCTGGCGTGTACCGCAAAAAATATGATCGGTGCGGCAGCAATTGCATCAAAATATGCAAAATCCATTATACTCGCAAAGTATAGTATAGAGATATCTGCTGCAGTCAATGCGGTCAAGGCAGGTCACGGAACCGAGAAAGATGGCCGAATGGTAGGTAATTTCTTTGCAAAGACAGATAATCGCTCAACAATAATAGATGTCGGAAAATCGATTGAGGCGGCTACCTCGTCAAGCGGAGGAGGTTATACGGTTAATACCAACAATCTTTCTGGATCAAATGGCGTATCAGTAGCAAACCCATTCTTCGGTAGAAATGCGATGGACTCACCATTGGTAAAGCTATCGATGGCTGACGTAGCGGCAGCAATGGTCTTTACTCCGACGATTGCTACCAGTACTTATATGCTTGGGTTTTCGACTACCGCAGCCGTCGTCCTAAGTGGTATCGCAACCATTATGGACGCAATACCACTGACGAGCGATACGGCATGCGCTATCATACAGAACTGGGGGGTACGCACCATTGGGTTTGTTGTCGGAATCATTGCGGCAATCTATAGTGGTGGTACTGCCATCATAAAAAATATAGCTGCGTTCATTGGCCTGACAGTTATCATGGTAGTGATTACTAACATCTTACAGAATCTTGTTGCTGGAAAGCCAGTCCCTGATGATATTGATAGTAGGCCCGACGAGAGGGGCGCGGCGGTGTGGACTGGTATTGGCGTCACCACGGGCCAGACTGCTCAGGTGCGCGGCATGATACCTGGTGACGCCCAAGAGTTAAATAGTTACGCGCCCGAGAGAAGTCGTGTTGCAAAATTATACAACGCGATGGAAATCAACACCACATCACCGTTTGACACAAAAAGTGATAAATCAATGATCGGCCGTATCGCTCTAGCGATTAATCGTAGTGTGGATCTAGACCATATCTCGCTTACAAATATCGCTACATCAGCAAGGAATATAGTTGCAAGCAGCATAGCCGCCCCACATTCACAGCAGGTATTTGCAGACAGCATCAACCCAAGTCGTCTAACGATGTGTGATGACAAGGAGTATAAGGAGTTGGGTGTTGCGGCAGATGTCCAGTGTAACCTACGGTATTATTTACCCAAAGATGATCTAAATAGCGACCCTGATGATGTCGCAGTATGGATGGAACAACAGGGCTATGTCGAGAAAGATACCGTCACTGGCGTGCCGGCAGGATATACTCCTCCCAGCTCACAAGAATCATCCAATTTATTTACTAGTTTCCTCAACGGCTTTGTCAGCTCATTTTACGCAACACGCAATTATGGCTCGATGAATAACGCGGCAAATCCTCAAGGTGCAGAATATGCGAAGTTTCTCGACTACTGCGCATATCGTTCTATGCCATATGGCAAAACATATGAAGAGGCGGGCGCTTACGGAGACGCATCGGCTGAATGGAAAGATGGTAAGATGTGCCTTATCACTCCACAGAACTGCCTGACAAAATACTCAGGATTTGCTGACTGTAAACGTATGGCTCCAATCATCAGCAAGTTTCGTATCTATACATTCGACCGAAGCACAATAGATGTGACCGATGATTACCAGGAGCAACCAGAAGCAGTGCCGGCCGGCCCAACCTTACCAGAAACTCCATCAACCAACGCTGTTGTAAAGGATGGTTGGGTATTCCCAACGCCAAACTGGAGGGGAAGTTTCGGAACAAATGTATGGGGAAGTTGCTCAGTGCAATGCCGACATCAGGGTATTGATATCGGTGGCGGCGGTATGACCGTACTAGCGGCACATGACGGAACGATCGTGAAAACGAATTCAACATCCAGTGGCTATGGCGGGGGTTATATTATCCAGGTTACTAAAAACAATCAACCGCAAAATCTATACTACGCCTACCAGCACATGAGCAGTGCGCCGCTGTCTGCTGGGACGACGGTGAGGGCTGGTCAGTCGATCGGAATTAGCGGCTGCACAGGAAATTGTCGAGGTCCGCATATTCACTTTTCGATCGAAAAAACCAATCATATCAGTACATACAAAGAGGGTGCTGGAAAATCAGATCTAGCAATGCCCACCCTCCCGCCATTATGTTTCTTGCCTACAAGCGGTATTAATCTCGGCTCCCAAGCGAGCGCAACCACCGGCAGCGCATTTTGTTCAAAGTTTGGATTATGATATGAATGCACAACAAAATAGCCAAGCCACAACACCATCAAAGAGATTTTACATCGTGGGTTTTGTTATATCATGTATAGCGGTGCCCGTCGTGACAATCATTGGTCTCTCTATTTATTCGTCAGTCATGGCTGGTATCGTCAGAGATCAAGAGCAGACCGTGAACGAAAAACGTATCCAAGACGCACTTGCGACATTTCAAGCAAATAATCCTCAGTTTCGGGATGCAAATTTACAGCTTGATACTTATTCAAATCCCCAGACAAAATGGTATATTGCTCAAGCGGACAGTATATACAAGGGTAAGAAATCGCGTGCATCCGCCCTATTATATAATCATGGCGAGGCAGTTGTGGCTCATATGGTAGTAGATCATGCTGACGAGGAGATGTTTGAGCTTGAATTACCCGTATCAGTACCAATAAAAGTACAGCGTACACTAATAGAGGCGTTACAAAAATGAAAAAAACACCCCTACAAAAAATCCTCATCTATATCTGTGTTGTGTCAATGTTCTTTATCGACCCAGCTCTCGCATACGACAAGAACTTTTTCTCTAAGAATGATATCTTATTTTATAACCCTGACGCATGCACGGTGATGTCTGGTGCGGGCACCAATGCGTTTAGCTCGATTCAGGGTAGCGATAATGCAGAAAAAATCTTTGTTTTCCTCACAACCACAGCATTTTCTGGTTTCAACAACAAGCCATTCAATGCGATTCAAGCGGCAGGAGCGCTCGGTAATTTTCAACAAGAATCAGCGATGAACCCGGCTGCAATTGAAGGGGGCGTCGAGGGATCAAGTCCTGGTGACGGCCACGGCCTCGCCCAATGGTCGTATAATACGCAAGGTGGCAAGCGAACCGGTCCTGGCCGTCGTGGCGTACTGATGGATCTTGCGCAAGCAAAAAATCTTCCGTGGTCAGACATCAACCTACAGCTGGCCATGATAGCCAATGAGATTAATGGGGGTTATGGCGCATCACTGCTCAGTGCAGGTTTTGGAAATGTTACATCACCTCGTGATGCCTCGTTTATCTTCCAGAAAATTTATGAGGGGGCTGGTATACCAAACCAAGCCGTCCGTGACAGCGCCGCAGAGGCATACTACCAAAAATTTAGTAGTCTTGCGCCGACTACATCAACCACTTCTGCGAGTACTAGCACTACTGGAACGACAAATAGCTGTACGTCGTCGTCAGGTGTGAGCGCGAGCGGTAGCTCTGGAACAGCTGGCGGCGTTGTACAAGACAATGCAATTATCTATCTGCAGTGCGACCCGCTTTGGGCAAAAATACCTTATGGGACAACCGGTAAAACGGCCTGTTCATCGGGTTGTGGACCGGCCGCAATGGCGATGATTATTACCGCCTTGACCGGCAACAAGGTTACTCCTGCGCAAACAGTCCCCTATGCAAGCCAGCTCGGTATGTACATAGCTGGTCAAGGGAGTAGCCACCAGCTTCCTGCGGTTCTTGCGCCCCACTGGGGTCTCAACGCAAGGCCGCTTAGTAATTCAGTTGCAGCTGTCAATTCAACCCTAGCATCTGGTGGTATGGTCATAATGGCAGGCTCTGGATCTGCCCCATATAGCTCAAGCGGCCATTATATAGCTGTACGCGCAGTCACCCCTGACGGAAAGTGGCTTATATTTGACTCGATCAGCCTTCAGAATAGCCGTACGGCATGGAACCCTGCATCGATCATGGCCCCTGCACGAGGTATCTACGCAGTATCAAAATGAGGAGAATGGCATGCAACTATATCTAACTCGACGAAACAGTATAATTTTTTTCATCATCCTCTCATTGATTAGTTTCTACCTCTCGCAACAAACCTACGCGACCATACAACAACGCAGTATAGACAGCAAAGGGCAAACAACGCCTGAGATATCCGATATGATCGGGGTACCGCCGACGATTATTGGACAAGATCGTTTACTCGATATAGGTATGACGATTGACCAAGTAGACTCATTGGTGGATGAGCTTGTCACATATGCCGTCAATGAGCCCGATGATACAGCCATAAAAAAAATAACGATCAACGCCACATCAATCACAACCCAACACAACAGGCAAAGCGGTATCACGACATATGGTTTTACGATATATCCCAACAAGGATACAAAAAATATCTGTAGTGTTGCTGTGACGAGTGAGAGTATCTATACCGTTTTCATCGAGATTAATTGTGGCGGAAATGTTGTTTATAAAAGTTCTAATGATATATAGTGCGCGGTGCTATCATCATGATATCTCTCTGTGCTTGTCATGATAATTTGTGATGTTGAGTGGTAGTCGGTAATTGCTCTGCGACGCACCATATCAAGCTCCGACATCACATCATCCCAGATGACAATTGGTTCGACATTGTGGGTGTGTTGCAACATACTCGCCTCGCATTTCTTGAGTGCAAGCAAAAGACTCCGTACCTCACCTCGCGAAGCGGTAGTCACAAATGGTTTGTGATTGATAAAAAACTCTACGTCATCTCTATGGGGACCGGCTGATGTCACGCCGTGGACTCGATCATATGCAAGATGATGCTTGAGGCTTGAGAGTAGTGCTTGTTTATACTGTTTAGGCGAGGTGATCTTTGTATGATATGCCACGTCTATATGAGTCTCGACACCGGCTATCGCAGAATATAGTCCACCCAACTCTACACTCCACAGATCAATATATTTCTGCCTTGCCGACACAATCCTGTCAGCATGCTCAGCGAGCATAATATCGAGCACAAACAATGTATCTAGATCGGACGAATGTGATTTGAGCAGCGAGTTGCGCTGTGAGACAATCCTCTCATATCTTCGAAGTGTCGGTGCATATGTCATATCTACATTTGAAATCAACTTATCTATATACCGTCGTCGTCGGGCAGGGGAACCATGAATGATTAGTAGGTCATCAGGCTCAAACAACACAATCGGGAGACGCGTATTCGATGTTAGGCGACGTCGTACAGTATCACGATGGGTCAGTGTCTTACTGCGTGATTGATATCTTATTTCTCGTGGAGCATCGTCGATTACTCCATATATTTTCCACCATTCTTTATCATACTCAGCAAGATCCTCGTCGGAATCTCGAAATGATGACCCTGTTGCAAGCACATAGATTG
The DNA here is from genome assembly GCA_964462335.1 of uncultured Candidatus Saccharibacteria bacterium. Lineage (GTDB taxonomy): Bacteria > Patescibacteriota > Saccharimonadia > Saccharimonadales > Saccharimonadaceae > JAPUDQ01. The sequence goes on from CAYWYG010000011.1 coordinate 18,537, forward strand.
CTTCAAGCAGGTTCGTCTTACCGCTGCCGTTTGGGCCAGTAATAATAGTGACTCCGGGATCAAATTGAAATACCTCATCATGGTGAGACCGAAACTGATGCAGTTCAATCCTCGAGAGATACATAGGTCTATTATACGTTAGCTCTTCAGGGGCATTATAATGTGCGTGTAGTCATCTCCTTTTACCGGTCGAAGCACACAAGGCGCCAGCTTTCCACTAAACCCAAACGCGATATCAACACTTTCTGTGACACCAAGTGCTTCTATAAGATAGCGCGAGTTGAGTGTCACGCTTCCATCACCACTTGGATTCGTCTGAATTTCAGATGTATTTTCACCAAGTTGCGATGCAAGAGAATGAATTGATACATTACCTGCGACACTATCTGTTTTGATCGTGATACTACCGCCACTCTCTCTTGCGAACAGACTTGCGACTTTTGTAATACGGGTCAATTCATCTTTTTTGCTCACAAACTGTATCTCGGTTTTTTTCGGAATAAGCTGGCGATAATCAGGGAAGCTCCCCTCAATCAGTCGACTTGTAATCTCTATGTCGTTCATACGAAAACGAATCTGTTGACTATCAAACAGGAGTGTCACCTCATCACAGTCATCAGGTACAACACGAGCAACGTCTTGGAGTGTCTGCGTTGGTATAACTGCAGCAATACCATCATCCGTCTCAAGGAGTCGCTTCTCGCTCAATCGATAACCGTCTGTTGCGGCCATATAGAGCCATTTTTCATGCGTATGGAGGTATACGCCAGTAAGAATCGGTCTCGTTTCGTCATGAGACGTGGTGAGGATCGTTTGAGTGATCGCTTGTTTCATCACGTGGGTCGGAATACGCAGCATCGTTGCGCCATCAATCTCCGGCAGAGCAGGAAACTCCTCGGCACTCATACCATTCATTGTTGAGCGATAATTATCAGTGATAATTGATAGTTTATTACCGGTCAACTCCAGCTCGACATTACTTTTAGGTAAGTTTGAGATATAGTCAACCAACAAACGAGACGGAATCGTAATTGCACCCTCGCGCACCACTTTTGCGCCGATGTATTCTGTAATTGCAATTTCAAGATTTGTTGCCGCGAGAAGGAGACGATTATTTTCGGCTTTCAGTAAGATGTTGTTAAGCACGGGTAGTGACGTCTTACTTTGTGCAACTCTCCCTACGATTCCGAGTGCTTTTGCGAGATTTTCCTGTGTGACAACTAGTTTCATATGTTCCTTTCTTATTAATTATAAATAGTAGTCGTAGTAGTAGGTGGTGTGGATAGAGGGGAATACAGAGCTATTAACAGAGACGTTTTGTCATATATAGTAGTGGATAAGTAGGTGATCTTGTTGCAGATAAACATGGGGAAAGGCCACACATTTACCCCATTGCGATAGGATGTAGGCGACTTAGGGAAGGGGATGTGTGGATAGTGGGTATAGTCGTACACATATTTTTCCCACCACATAGCCACAAGTTGTGCACATTTTTTACCCATATAATACATCCCGAATGGTTGATATTTGTTCTCGAACAACAAAATCAAGCTTGATCGCTTTATCAATCTTCTCTATCGAATGTATTGCGGTAGTGTGGTCTTTGCGGCCAAGTTCGTGTGCGATTCGAGGAAAACTAAGATGAAGCTCACTCCTAAGGAGGTACATCGCGATATGGCGCGGTGTCACGATGTGCTTATCTCGCTTTGGGCTCATGAGGTCGACTACGGATACCTGGGAATGTTTTGCGACAACATCGATGATGCGTTTTGGTGTGAGATGGTGTGGCCGGGACTGTTTACTATCACCGATAAGGGCGGTTGCGGTTTGAATATCCGGTTCTAGCCCGCGTAGTTCAGCCATGGCCAAGAGATGATTGAGCGCTCCTTCAAGTTCACGGATATTTGTCTTGATATTGTTTGCGATATACTCGGTCGTTTCTCTTGGCAATGTGATACCGGACTGACCAGCTTTTGCGTCGATAATTGCACAGCGTGTCTCGAAATCAGGCATTTGAATGTCGATTGCCATACCCCATTCAAACCGGCTGCGTAATCGTTCGGTCAGTGTCGGAATATTCTTTGGTGGTTTATCAGAGCTTATAATAATCTGTTTGTTCGCTTGGTGAAGGGCGTTAAACGTGTGGAAAAATTCCTCCTGAGTCTTTTCTTTGCCAGCAATAAATTGCATATCGTCAACAATAAGTACATCGACGCTACGATATTTCGTCGAAAAACCCTTTTTCTTAAAACGAATACTATCAAGAAACTCATTGACAAATGTTTCAGAGTTTATATACAGTACTCGAAGTTCTGGTTTTTTTCGTACAATTTCATTACCGACCGCCTGTATGAGATGTGTTTTTCCTAAGCCGACACCACCATAAATAAACAGGGGATTATACTTTTGCCCCGGCGTACGTGCCGCTGCCTGACAGGCAGCGTAGGCTAGGTCATTGTTGCCACCGACAATATAATTTTCAAACGTATATCGTGGGTTTAGGCCCGGCTTACTGCTATCTGCGGCTACATCCTTTTTATGTACACGCGTCTCAGCGATAGTCGCGACTCGGTTATCAACCGGTTTCGTGTAGTTTTCACCGATGACATAATGTATTGATGAGGGCGTGATACGGTTATGAACAAATGCATCAGTAATCTGGGAATTAAACTTCATCTCAAATTGCCGTTTTGCAAATATATTTGGGACAGAGATATATACATCATTATTGTCAGTAATATCAAGTAAATCAGTCTTCTTGAACCAGGTCGTAAATGATGCATACGAAATACTAAGCTCGATCTCCCCGAGTACAGTCTTCCAAACACGCTGGCGTTCCGCCTCTGTCACAACCCTAGACCCCCTTACACATATCGCATAAACAGACAACTACTTCCTCTCTAGTATACAAGGGTAGGGCAGTTTTCCACAATCAGTGGAAATCAACCAAGGCAATCTAAGTAGTATGGATAGATTAGTTATACACAGTTATACGATATATCTGTTAATTATGAGGATAAATCGATAGAATCTGTGGAAAAGATACTATAAAAGGGCATAAATACTAGAAAAAACAAGCAGGGACTTGAGTAAAACTACTTCTTGAGGTACTATAGAGGTCATATGCCAAAACGAACGTATCAACCCAAAACCCGACGACGTGCTCGTGTGCACGGCTTTCGTGCTCGCATGAGTAGTAAGGCTGGTCGCCTTGTATTGAAAGCCCGACGCCTCAAACAACGGGTTAAAATTAGTGTTTAATATATAAATATATATTTTATTACAAAAAGCAAACTGTCGTATCGACGATACGACAGTTTTATGACACCATAGATATATGATTGCAGCACGGTACAGGTTCCATGGACACAGAAGCGTTCGTTTTGTGATGGCTAGAGGTCAGACGCGACGTGGGCGAATGCTATATATGCGATTTGTACACAACCAACAACGAACAACCCCCCGCTGTGCTGTCATAGTTTCGAAAAAAATTGCGAAATCTGCCGTCAAAAGAAACAGGGTTCGTCGACAGATATACAATATTGTGCGACATGACATACAACACCTAGAGCACGCGTACGACATCATTATCACAGTCATATCACCAGATGCGATCACCGCCCCTCATGAGAGTATCAAGTACGAACTCAAAAAAATTCTCGCTACCCTTGCCCCATGATAGTGCTATGACGATATGTCCATCGGCTCACCTCTCTTTGGGTTTAGATGTGACATGGTATACTAGTAGACGTATATAACTGAGGTGATGTGATATGTCATGGTTTGAGATTTTTGTTGTCCAGCCCGTCTTCAATGTTCTGATGGTATTGTACGGTATCATACCAGGCAATGACTTTGGGGTCGCTATCATATTGTTTGCGGTACTTGTCCGTATTGTGATGTGGCCGCTGATCAAGAAACAACTTCATCAGACCAAGTTACAACGTCAGATTCAGCCTGAGCTGAAAAAAATCAAGCAGAAAGCAGCTGGCGATAAGCAGCTAGAGGGCCAGTTGATGCTCGAGCTGTATCGTGAGCGAGGCATCAATCCATTTACTCCATTTGGCGTGTTGATCGTGCAACTTCCCGTTTTCATCGCACTTTATCAGGTGATCATGATGATATCGAGTCGTCGTGAAGAGATCGGCCACTTCATGTATGCGTTTATGAAATCATGGGATCCGATCGCATCCGTCCTCGCAAACACAGCGCATTTCAACGAGAAGTTTGTCAGTATCATCGACCTCACGAAGCCGGTTATTCATGATAGCTCGTGGTATATGCCAGCGTTTATCCTTGCTATCATCGCTACACTTTTTCAGTGGTATCAGAGTAAACAAATCACACCGACTAGCAAAGACGGCAAGAAGCTGCGCCACATACTAAAACAGTCGGCTACGACCGGTGAGTCGGTTGATCAGGCTGAGATGAGCGCAGCGCTTGGACGGGGTATGCTGACGATCATTCCGGTAATTGCACTTTCATCGATGGTGATATTTCCCATTCCGGGCGCACTCCTGCTCTTTTATGCTGCGAGCAGTATCGTCGCGGTCTGGCAACAACGCAGTGTCCTCGAGGAAACAACCGAGGAAATGGAAGTGCTGGCCGATACGCCGGTAGCAAAAAAATCGTCTATCAATAAACGCCCTGAAAAATCAGATCAGGCGGTGGAAGCTGAAGTGGTGGAGCGACGCGTCACAAAACCTGTTCAGAAGCGGCGGAAAGGAAATAAGGTACGCTGACCTATGGATCGTGAAGCATCAATTGTATTTGCAAAGAAATATCTTGAGGATATCCTGTCATTCTTTGGATTGAACACAGAGGTTCACGCTACAGCTGATGAGGAAGTGATTGAGCTACAAGTACCCTCTACTCATCTCAACGGATTTTTGATTGGCCAGCGTGGTGAGACATTGCGTAGCCTCCAGTTCATGATTGCGACAACACTAAAAAATAATGAGGCTGAGCTGACCAGAGTAAATGTCGACATCGCTGACTATAAGCGGCATCGCTATGATCGTCTCGCAGAGCAAGCCCGTGAATGGATCGAAGCGGTGCGCAGTACGGGTGAATCAAAACATCTTGCCCCGATGAACGCCGCCGAACGTCGAATTGTACACAAGACGGTCACAGAATACAGCGATGTCGCAACCCACTCTGAGGGCGAAGGCCGAGAACGACACGTGGTACTGACACGGCAATCAGACGACACAGATAGTTAGTTTATTTTTTCAGCGCACGGCGATATACGGCGACAGTTTCGTCGGCCATGCGTTCCCATGAAAAGTTTTTTACGCGACGTGTGCCCTTTTGAATAAGTTCGTTTCTGAGGCTAGGATTATTGATAAGTCGCTCAATAACGTTTACTAAGTCGTCGCTATTGTTTGGGTCAAAATACAAAGCGGCATCATCCCCTACTTCTGGGTGACAACTCGCACGACTGACTACGACTGGTGTATTGTCGTACATCGCCTCAAGTAACGTTATATTAAAGCCCTCCGACAACGAAGCGCTCGTATATGCCAGACAATGTTGAAGCGCCCATCGCTTCTCACCAGGTGATATAAATCCAAGAAAATGTACATCACGAAGCGCCCGCTCTTTTACATCAGCTACGATAGATTGGTAGAAACCATCTTTTTTGCCCGCGAGTACCAAATGAAGATCGGGGTGAGATTGTTTGAGTATCGCAAACGCGTCGACAAGACACGCGATATTTTTATAGGGGTAGGCATTACCGACATAAAAAAGAAACTGTTTGCCAACGAGTTTTTTGATAGGCTCTGGCTCACATACCAGAGGTTCTCCGGCTTCGTGAGTGACAAATATTTTCGACGCATACGCTTCACCGGCATAATCAACAATATCTGATTTCACGTAATGCGTCGGGGTAATGATAGCTCGAGCGCGCATGAGAATGGCTCTGAGTAATGATATAAACACCCCCTTGCGGACTTTGTAGAGATATTTATTCATATCAATATTGTCATAGCGTACAAGGGTTAGATCATGAATTGTTGTCACAGCCGGTCTGACCCACAAAAACGGTTGTTGTGGCATCGTAAAGTGGACTAAGTCAGGCTGGTGTGATGTCAGCTTGCTTACAAATGTCGTTTGTTCTGCCACGGAATATGCCTTTTCGTTTGCGCTATCTATTGCTATCTTGGGAAATGACTTTTTCCAATGAGCCATCGTTTTAGATGGTACGAGCGCAATAAATCGAAACTCATCGCTATACAAATCATTGAGGCGTCGCAATAGATGTTGCACATAATGACCTGTCGATGTGTCGATATTGCGAGCGTCGATAACAATACGTGAACCTCTCATATATGCAAAACCCTTCGTAGCGTTGCGCGATTTTTAGGGGGTAGCCCTTTATGAAACAACGATGTAATATACTCGATCGTTACTACTCTCGATGCTTGGATGCGGCGACGTTCACGAAATGCATGCGGCAACAAAGAGATACTACGTATTACCCCTCGACTCGCGGAGATAAACTGTCCTCGTAAAAGACAGCGTAGATAAAGTAAGGCGTAGTATATGAAAAATTTTATACCAACAGAAAGGATAAGCTCAGATGGTATATTCTTCCAAAAGAACATCGGCAAGTTTTTAAATGTCTGATACACCACGAACCCAGGTATCTTACTACTGGTTGTGCCGTGATTGTGATATGCGACAGCGGATTTCTCATAATATGTTTTATGACCTGCAAGTTGTAGCTGAAAATTTATATCAGTATCCTCGAAGTAGGCGAAAAAATTTTCATCGAATAGCCCTATTTTTTTGAATACATCCGTTTTATATAAAGAGGCACCAGCCGTACCACCAAAAACATAGCCTGAATCATGCGCTGTATCGGCTGGTTCGTCTCGTTGGCGAGGGAACGGTAATCCCCATGACGATATACTATCTGACGTACTCTCAATGCGCGTACCATCTCCCAGGAGTAATAGGCCTGTTACAACTGAGGCATCAGCTTTGACCAATGAGGTCATTAGTTTCGATAACCAATCTTTTTCTATGATCGCATCATTGTTGAGTAGCACGAGATAGGGATAGCCATGATCGATCGCGTGGCGGATCCCCATATTGACGCCGCCATCGAAACCAAGATTTGTTTTGTTTTTGACGTAAACAACCCGTAGGTCATGTTCATATCGTTTCAGCTGGCGTACGGACTCATCGCGCGAGCCATTTTCCACAAGATATACACCGTATGAAGGATAATCCTGTGCGAAAATCGCATCAAGACATGGTATCGTTTCACGCCAACCGTTGTAGTTGAGGACAA
>CAYWYG010000012.1:0-25207 GCA_964462335.1 uncultured Candidatus Saccharibacteria bacterium
CCGTGGCATCGAGGAGACGGCCCTGGAAGTTGAGGGTGGTGGGGGCGGCGTGAGCGGGGTGGACGCCTATAATCCAGAAAATGCCAAACACCGCACATAGTGCGGCAAACGCGCCAACCACGATCTGGCGGTATGGCAGAAAACGAACGCTGGCGTGACGCTCTCGATATATCATAGTAGTTTTTAAGTGTTTGTTTGTCTCTCCACTCCCTCGCCGAGTAGAATCAACATATTCATCATAGACCCGCCGCAAATAAAACTCAAGCTTTTTTTCGTAAAATGTAGTACAATAACTCTCAAGGTTACTAATACTAAAAGTGAGGGAGATATGGATCTACGATCACAACAACGCGTTTATGCGCAACCACGTGTTGAAAATGTCGCTCCGGCAGGTACGACACCAGCAACAGGCTTTGAAAACATCGTACAAAGAGACGATAAGAAACGACCGCTTAAGAAACCTATTGTCTACGGAGTTGCTGCCGTACTCGCACTAAGTGTCCTTGGCCTCGCCGTCAAAGGCGCAACCAGCCTCGCAGATGGAGGCGTACTAGGTGTCTCAACGTCCGGCCCATCTGTCTCTCAAGACAAATATCAGGCTTTATTCCTCACCAACGGTCAGGTATATTTTGGCAAGGTCATCAGTATGAACAGCGAAACGGTCACATTGCGCGACATCTATTACCTGCAGCAGAACGTCCAGTCTGGTACCGACGCAAAGAATACTGCTCAGCAGAGCCAATTACAGCTTACCAAACTAGGCGGTGAACTGCATGGTCCAGAAGATGTGATGTACATCGAGCGCAGCCAAGTTCTCTTTTGGGAGAATCTCAAAAACGATAGTCAGGTCGTGAAGAAGATCCAGGAAGCCAAATCACAGAAACAATAGCTCCCGCTAGACAATAAAAAACCGGCCTATACAGCCGGTTTTTTATTGTCCGATGCTCATCATCCCTATCTGTTATATATCAATTATACTCGTTTCATGATATATACGTAAGCATAAGCGGATATTGACATAAAAAACGATGTATGATACTATGAGTGTATGGCTACCACCACTTCTACCAGTACAGGTAACCATAGCACTAAGACAGAACTTGAAAAGTTCACGCTTCACTTCGAGCTAACTCCTCGTGAGAACACTCGCCGTAAGCAATCGGCTCGCATCAATTAGAGCCGCCTGTACCCATAACCACCTCTAATTTATAGAGGTGGTTATGTTTTACCCACACAAATTCACTACTTTTCCACTAGTGTTTTTAATAGCTGTATGTCAATATATAGTCATGGTATGCCTTTTCTGCCACCACGATACAACCCGCGTCGTAAACTCTCGCCATCACTCGGCTGAATCTCGGGTATGGCGACGTCGTCGATGCGAAACTTGTCAGGCGGTATTTACTACCTACGAAGCCGTCACCGACACGGCGCTTCCGCTCGTAGAATCAGACCACACCTCACAATTTAGCCGCGCGCGACTGATGATATCGCTCTATCATGAATTACCCGAGAGCCCGACACGAGCCGATACGGCGTTGGCGCTTGCCGATACAACTACACAGATGCTACTTGCCGCTCTTCCTGACCGTCTCACGCCGCGAGTAATCGCCTGTTATGCTCATCGCGCCATAACTGCCTACGATCGGACAGCGGGGATGCACTATGGTCTGCGTCATGGCCTGCTCACTACTCTATAGCAATGCTTTGCCTTCGGCATTGACGACCGCTTTGTCAGTGACATCAAATCGTTCAAGATACCTACCCAGGAGGAGCCGCGCCTGTGAGTTGATCGCTGCGAGCGACCCATACACAATACTAATTACTGGCATCAAGACCCACTGTAGTAATAGCCATAGGCTACGACGACGCCTATACCGTGCTGGTCGCGGAGGCAAGATCTTAAACGAGATAAATATCGACGCAAACAAACCCATCATTGCAATGCGCTGTATGGAGCTTACAATCTCTGGTAATTGATGTGCGACGACACTCCGCGCTGACTCAGCGTTGATCAATAATGGACCAAACGCGCCGAACGTTACGATAATTGCCGATGACGCCCAACTGATATGCCCGTCCAATAATATCCCGAGTTTTACGAGACTATCACCAAATGGTACAGTACGATCGCGTCGCAATATCCGCGTCGCCACATACGCGACATCTGACGCACCATATGCCCAACGGCGGACTTGAACGAACTGTGCAATAAGTGTTTTTCTAAGCGTATCTGATAACACTGCATCTTGATAAATAGGAATAAACAGTGGCACAACCTGATACTCGCCATCAAAGTGGAAGTAACTCCGCCAAAATTGATGACCATCCTCAACGATTGTACGGGTACTCCAAAACTTCATATCGATCAAAGGCGCAAGCCCCTGAGAGTGAGACGCAAAATTACGCAATAGATGCTGCCGCTGGCTAACAACGAGATTCCAGAATGAGTTACCGGTGGCAACTACCCGCATCGGTGCGGGGACATCCCAAATATTGTTTAAAAACAGCGTCATCGGCTGGAAAGCCGCATGATACGGATCTGGGTGAACAATATATTCGTAGGTGAGATATGAGAAATAGAGAGGATGCGGTCGGTTATCACTGTCAAGCGTCGTCACAATCACACGATGCGGGTCGATATGATGCGCCTCGACATAGTGCTGCAATGCAAAGCCTGCGAAGGTAATGTTTGCCCCTTTACCGGGTACTTCATTGGGCAAATCTTTGGGATGTTTGACGATGAGAAAATCTTTAAAACGTGATCCATACCGTTTTTGAAGGTGTTTCGCTGTCTGTTCAACCTGCACTCCGCCGCGCTCCTCGTACGCGATCATAAGGATCATATGAGAGAGATCGTACTCACTGTCGATCACCGACTGCACAGTCGGCTCCAGTACGTCAATACTCTCGTTGTACGTCGCGATGATGACCGCATTGTATACTTCCGATGGTTTAAAATTGTCAGGTCTCTCCATCGTTCGCTCAAGATTACGTCGGTGAAGTAGCGGCATAGCATGGCCACGTGTCGTAAGTGCGTCGTGTATATCCTCGCAATCCGCCAAACGACTTGCCCAATCTATCTTTTCCGCTTGGCGTAACAAACGATAGCCTTTGATAACACGGCCAGAAATCGCCAATGATCTCACGAAAAATGAGATAATGTAAAGCAGCACAAAGATGGATGCCAGCAACGAGCTAAAAAAACTGAGGAAAAACGGAGCAGTGATCATGGTCGCACTTATTGCGCCAGGTACAATCTCAAAAAAACGATAGAGCGGTCTACGCCGGCCAAGAGGAATCTCTATATCTGTCATATGGCCCCTACTGCGTAAGCGAAACAACTCTTATGATTGCAACGAAGTAGACAAAGGCAACCCCTAATATAACTGAGCCCAGCGCTGCAAAACCAAGTGCAAACACGCGCCCTTTCAGCTGATATAGACGAGCACTGATCAAAAAATGACCCGCAAATACAACCAGTGCAAACACAACATAGCTACTCAGCTCGTACCACTGATCAAGGGTGTAATTCTTCGCGTCAAACCGTGAATATTTGACAGGAATGCGTAATTCACTGGGTTGGATTGTCATAAGCGCTGTCACGATCATCGTTATGACAATAAGCACCATCACAACAAGAGAAAACAGATATCCTCTATCGGCAAGAAGCGCCTTGAGATGCAGACGTTGTATCATCGCTAAAAACTATTATACCTCATATGGTGCGGGTAGAGAGAATTGAACTCTCGCTTCAACCTTGGGAAGGTCACGTCCTACCACTGAACTATACCCGCATTGTGACCTGGAGCCGTTGACAGGGATTGAACCTGCGACCTGCTCGTTACGAATGAGCTGCTCTACCAACTGAGCTACAACGGCACTTGAGATATTATACCGACTTCTTCCCTGTTGCGGAAGGGGTTGAAATTTGTTACTATTACGTAAGTCTTTTGTGACCAGCAACGAAAGATCACTCAAAAAATACTTGTCTACAAGATTTTTGTTTGATAAGACAGCTGCTATCCAGCTGAGAGATACGGGCTCGTAGTGAAGCTGGCCTATCACGCCTCCCTGTCACGGAGGAGATCGCCGGTTCGAATCCGGTCGGGCCCGCCACGAAACATACTCACATCCAACGGTGAGTATTTTTCGTATACGACCTTTAGACGATCACTGGTTGATTTGAGAGATGCGGATATACTCTTTGATCTTTCCAGCTTTTTTCACCGCAGCCAGCCGAGCGTCAAATTCACGAAGTGTTATCTTTATAAATTGAAATTTAACTGATTGATCATTTTTTGATGTAAGTTTTGCAACATAATATCCATCTGTTCCGTAGAGCAACTCTGTAATTTGTCCTGGCTGGAGAGTGCTGACTTTTGCAATAACACCGTTGCTATCGAGGGTCTTGAGCGGTACATCGCCACTGTCGCCGCCGTTGATTCGACTTGCTTCATCATCTGATTCAGCCTTCGCGATCGCGCCAAAGTCAGCACCTGGCACACGCAGGGCGGCGAGAACCCGATCGGCTTTCTGCTTTGCGGCAGTGTCAACTGCATAGGCAGCTTTACGCTTCAATAGCTCAGCTCTCACAATGGTCCTATAATCATCCATCGACCAGTCATAAAATGCATTGAGAACGGTCTTTTCGTACGTTGTTTCGCTTACTTTCTTACTTGCAAGGTCTTTTCGTATAAAATCATTGACCTCGACATCAGTCACTGCAACCTTTGCTTCCTTCGCAAGCTTCGACGCATACGCATCTCGTATGGCGTTATCAAGTTCGACCCGCTTGCGATACTCCACTTCTTTCTTGCCGTCAGCCGTCTCAGGATTAAGATTATTCTGGTCTATTAGGTAATGGATGCTGCTCCTAAAGCGTTTCAAATACATGCTATAGGACACCGCCTCTCCATCAACCGACGCGACAGGGAGAGGCAAAAGCTGCGTCATACGATAGATAAATTGACTGCTATTTTGAAATATATACAGCTGCGACCATAGCAATAATCCAGCGATGATGATGGTGGCAAAAACAATTATGACTGAGTTGATCACCAGTTTGTGGCGCGAATATTGCACGGGGTATTTGAAGCGTCGACCGCCTGCAAGGATATTCTCGCGGTGCTCCGCAACGGTTTCATTCGTAATAGTCCCGCTCAATTCGGGTACGGATTTGCGACGGCGTACTTTGTGAATAATTCTTTTAATTCGTTTCTTCATCGAGTTCCCCACCCCCGTGTGCGGCACGCACCGCTGCCTGAAGTTTCGTATGTATCTCGCTTGGATGATGAATTTTATCGAGCACGAGATCTCCGACGTAGGTTTGCACCACGATCGTACCATATCCAAGTACGTCAGCAGTAAACCCATCTATAGTATAGCTGATATTCTGAATTTTCGTGAGACCTAGATCAATCACCTTCTTGCCGAAAAACGTATTTTGCGTAAGTTGACGAAGTCGTAAATTTGTCACAATAAACACGCTGAAATACCACCCCATGAATTGATATAAGAACAGCAGTATTCCGACAAGCAAACCGATGAGCGACAAAATGAGTAGATGAACGGGGTCTTGCCACCAAAGTGGTAGCTGTTGGTATGGGACGAGCGGAATGATAAGTGACGGCAACGACATGACAAGAAAAGGGATGAGAAGAAGATAGAATCCTTTACGCATCGCGATGATATGACGACGAAAGACAAAAAGTATCTCCTCATCATCATGCTGCCCCTCAAATCGATTCATACTCACCTAGTATACCGTATAGTGTATTTCGTATAAAATAGGAGATGGATACATCACAAAACGACGTCCCTGTAGTTCAACGGATAGAATAACTCCGTCCTAAGGAGCAGATATAGGTTCGATTCCTGTCAGGGATACCATCATCAATAGTATCTTGAGTACATGACCGCTTCAGACGTCAAGTCATAGCTCGGGATATTTTCATCACCAAACCATAGTTTGATCTCATTTATCGCTTCGGCAGATGTTTCACTCGCGTGGATGATGTTGTGTATCGAGCGCTTTTCGGCATTGGCGACCGACGGACTATCGACTGAGAAATCGCCGCGGATCGTGCCCACATCGGCCTTAAACGGCAGTGTATGGCCACAGAGTTTACGCACCATATCGATGGCCTGAATCCCCTCAACAACCATTGCCACGACTGGTCCAGACGTCATATAGTCCACAAGCGCATGCGTGACTTCTTTGCCGAGAACGGTGCGATCATTTGTGCCGAGCACTTCTTCCACGGTGACATCGAGATTTTCAAAGCCAGAAACCGCTTTGTCGCCAAGACGCGTCACCCATGCTTCGTCGCTCATCGGATAGTGTTGTTTTACCTGCTCCGCTGTCGGTACAAACATCTTCATGGCCACGACCTTGAGGCCAACTTTTTCAAATCGATGGATCACTTCACCGATCAGTGCACGCTTGACTCCGTCAGGTTTGATCATGCAGTAGGTGCGTTCGAATTTAATCTTTTGAACCGCTGGGTGTTGTTGTGCCACGATACTATCTCCTTCACATGTAGTGTTTGTACTATTTTACCAGAAGTATGACGACAAGTACCGCCGCAAGTACGACCCGATACCAACCAAAGACCGTCAACGGTCGTGTCTGGAGGTATGCCATAAGGAAGCGTATCGAGAGGACGCCACATATGAGTGCTGCGGCATTGGCAACCATTAGTATTGTAAAATTATCTATGAGATATATCCTGTCAGTCGATTTGATCAGTAATTTCGCAATCACCCCGCACATAATCGGGATGGAGACGAGAAAACTAAACTCAGCAGCTCCGGCGGCGCTAAGCCCCATCAACCGTCCCGCGATAATCGTGCTTGCAGAGCGTGACGTGCCTGGTATGAGTGCCAGGACCTGCACAAGCCCGATCGTCAGAGCGCGTCCGGGCGACATCGTCGCTTCGGTTGTCTGTTGCTTTTTGGGCAATGACTCAAGTATGATGAGCGCCAGACCGACAATTGCGAGCGTCACAACAACCGTCCATGAGCTCGAAAAAAACGAATTTTCCTCTATGATAGTCGCAAGCGCAAAACCTGCCAGCCCCGCTGGTATGGCAGCAATCAGAATATTAATCGCCAGTCGATACTCACGCTGCTCCACCATGCGTCGTATGATACGTATGATTGTATGGCGAAAATAAAACAACAGGGCGAGAAGCGTACCAAGGTTGATCCACTCCAAAAATAGATGGTCGCTTGCCCCGCTCATGAAATTTTGCGCGATGACCAGGTGACCAGAACTTGAAATCGGAATAAATTCGGTGAGACCCTGAATAGCACCCAGCACCAACGCTTCGATAACTGACATACTTCTTAGTATACCTCATATATAGTAACAACAAGGCTAGAGAAGGACGTGTGTTGATGTCGTAAAATAACATAAACAGCGTATGATAAAGGTATGGCAACAACTCCTTACTTCTCTGAACTCATCAGCGACTTCGTCGAACACCTCGAGGTCGAACGCGGACGGAGCAAAAAAACAGCCGAGAACTACTATCTGTACCTCCAACGACTTATCGAATTTGCTGGCGATGAACCGATCACTACGCTTACAGCCGAGCTCATTCGCAAATGGCGGCTCTGGCTCAACCGCTACAAAGGTCCTGACGGTGAGACCCTCAGCCAGCTGACGCAAAGTTACCATCTCATCGCACTGCGTAGTTTCCTGCGCTATTGTAGTAAACGTGATATCGAGACACTGACACCCGAAAAAATCGAGCTGCCGAAAGTCAAGCGACACCAAGTCTCGTTTTTATCAGGTGATGAGGTAATACGTCTCATACAAGCAGTCGAGACCCAGGATACGAAAGGCGTCAGAGACCGCGCTATCATCGAACTACTCTTTAGCTCAGGTCTCCGCGTATCAGAGTTATGCAATCTTAATCGTGACCATATCAACCTGTCACGTGGTGAGTTCACTGTGCGCGGTAAAGGCCAAAAGGATCGCCCCGTGTTCGTCAGCCCTGAGGCAAGCGAGTGGCTGGCAGCTTACCTAAAGACGCGAACCGATAGCGCATCGCCCCTTTTTATCCGTTATAGCGGTGCACACCAAAACGAAACACACGGTGAAGATCTGCGACTAACCCCGCGCAGCGTACAACGCATTGTCAGTTTCTATGCGCGCAAAGCCGGCATTACCAAACATGTCTCACCACACTCACTCCGCCATAGTTTCGCGACAGATCTACTGATGAATGGCGCCGATCTGCGCTCCGTCCAAGCCATGCTCGGTCATAGTAATATCGCAACAACCCAAGTCTATACCCACGTCACCGACCCGCACCTCCACGAAGTGCACGAACGGTTTCATCGACGGCACAACAATACCACATCGTAGTTATGGGCAATTATAGACAGAGTTCGCCTCATCGGCAGTAATCATCAGTTTGCATATATCACTTGCTATCTCAAGCGCATATTCTGGCATGAGCGTGTCCGGCGCACCGGGTGCAACTCGTGCTTGGACACGGCGAAATACATCATTGGCCTTTCCAGTGACGTCTACTTCAAATTGAACCCGATCGAATTGTAGCGATGCACCCGTGGCACCTTTCACGTCTGATACGCTGAGTTCCGCCGTTTTGCCGCCACCGTAGAGCAACGTCAGCCTAAGATAGTATTGCCGACTCACATTAAGACCCGTTATCTCTTTGCTGCACAAATAGCCAGCAGTACCACCCATGGTGCAGATACCCTGGACCAATGGGTATGATGCAGAGGTGCGCTGCATACCAGCCGTACCCCTATTGCCATCAGCACCTAAGCCGCTAGCTGTCGGTGCAAGATTGGTAGGATAAATAAACATCGTACGGCTCTCAGCGCTCACAGTATTAATATCAAACCCAGCACCAGACGGGTCATACGGGATAAACTGTGCCCGCAGCACTGGTGGTTTTCGCTTCGGGGTTGCTGATGTTGTCTTCCAGGCTGCATCGGTTGTCAGAGCAGTCGATGCACCATCAGCGTCATATACACCCTCAGCAGTTTTCCATGTGAGCTTAAGTGTCACGGGTACACCTGTCGTCTTGAGCGGTACGATGACGCTCTTGCCTTCATTGATGAAATACTTGAGGTCGTCAAGCTTATCTTTGATCGTCAGGCATGTGTAGTACTGGCGGTAGGATGAATTGCCATCATCAGTGCTGATGAGAATATCATTCGTGCCAGATGATGCATCGTTTATACCTAATTGAGAGCGTAGCCCGTTCATACCACCTGCAGCACCCGTCAGGACGGTACATGGCGCAACGCTAGTCGTACTCGAAAATATTGCGTTACAGGCGGCCCCTCCTCCACTTTTTGCATCATAGCCATTGGGAGTTTTATCGAGACAGTGCTGGATGATACGCTGCCCTTCTTCTATCCCTCCCTGTGCAGCAGCAAGCGCACTTGATGAGAGATCGTTGTCGGTTGATTGACGCTGTTCGTCTGACATAATCTTGATGAAGCTAACGACCAATATCGATATAAATACCATAAAAAATAACACCGTCAATATAGAGACCATCCCCTCTTCACGTCCACCAATATACCTGCTACTCATTTCGCCTCCTTATTTGTATCGTGAATACACACTAGTTTTAAATTCTGCAAACGCACAAAACTGGCCAAATGTTGGGCTACAGCTATAGGTAGTGACGCCGGCAACCGTCGTCACCTCAGGTGCATTATCACCCGTCGTTGATATGACCATGCCTAGCGTATAGACAGGCTGGGCAGGATTGGGCTGGGTCACGATCAAGTCTTGTAGCAGCGTCAACCCGCCGAGCAATTCTTGAGCATCAGACGGCACTACTTTTTTTGTTGGAGAACTACAGTACGACAAAGCATTGGCATTGTTGACGACAACAAATTTGACGGGAGGGTTGATAGGTGTCGCTAGCGGCATGTCATACAGATTAGTCGTTGGGTCTGCCGGCGTATTCCATATATAGGCTCTACCTCCAATACACAAACGATGCGTACCGGCAAGCCTCGGGGTACTCCCGTAACGTATATCACGCGCAAGCAATTCCATCTGCTGACGTCCAACTTGGTTGATGTCACGTATGGCAATGCCTTTGCTGAAAAGATTTGTGGTATGCATGATGCCGTAAACGACAAAGAGCAGCAAGAATGCAATACCTGTCATGGCAAGCAACAGCTCAATAATCGTAAATCCACGACATCTACGGTTCATATAACCTCACAACAGTTGAGATCGTTTGCACATTTGTCGTTGTCGATGGCCAGCAGGCCATCACATAAAAATCATGAAAGTTACGCTTAATACCCGGCGCCGTAGGATCAACCTTCTGCACCCATAACCCCTTACCCGGTGACGGCAGACCAGTAGCTGCAATCAGGGATGTCTTAAGCTCATAGACATTTGTAGCGTTACGCTCAATATAGAACTGGTGCGAAGCGCCCGAAGTACAAAGATCGGCCGATGGTATCGTCGTCGCTGTCACCGTATCACGGATAGCTACCCACAGTGCCGCCGGTGTACCCGGAAGGGGCGTAACACCCAAACCCTTACTATTGGTATATTCATCACGAATGAAATTTAGTAGCTCTGTCTGTTCATTTAGCAGCATGCGTACTTGATTTCTTTCCAGCGAATCATACGCTCCCGATGCACCACGTTGCATGATCGCAAACATACTCACCGTGACCATCGCAAAGATAGCCAGTGCAAGCACTGCCTCGATGATAGTATCCCCCCGTTCGCTGCGATAGTCCTCTACGTGTCGCATACCATCTCCACCGACCCGCTACCACGCTGCGGGTCAAAATCAGTCTCGATACTAGCTCGCCCTGCACCAGAGCCAACCACAATGGCCGCAACGGGACTCGTACCCCCAGGATAGTCTGCCAGATTCACAATGCATAGCGCCGCTGACACACCCCCTGTATTCGATGTTGTGACGGGATTGGCAACAGATGTACCCATACCGCTATTTATCGCTGGAATAGTCATGTCAGCCGAGTAAAACATGTAGGTTACGATTTGAGAATTATTAGGACCGCGCAAAAACGCGATATTCCTGATGAGCCCTCGAGCTGTGTCTTTATTTGGGTCAGATAACGTCGCGAGAGTGGAGCGTGAGGTAACCTGAAACGTTGCACCCCATGCCAAGTCTATATCTTCAAGCGTCTGATCAACTACATAAGGATTGGCGGCAGCAATCTGGTCTGTGTCCATACCGATATCAGCCACACTCGTACTGTTGCTAATAACTGGACGAACCGTTATATGACCCGTGCCAGAAACGTCGGCAAAGCTCATGACCCTCCCAAGCATGATACAGCTACCACTACCAGGCGCCGATGATGATCCACCGCACAACGTACCCGTATCCCTCGTATTGACACCGTTAAGAACTGATTCGTACTGCTTGAGTATAAGACTATGGAGCGAGTTCACTGCATCAGAAAAACGAGCCTGCCGCGCCATACCATTGGATCCGATAAAAGCCATGACAAGCAATAAGCCCGATATCGTCAGGAAAATCATCAGCTCAATGACCGTGAACCCCTTGCCCTTGCCCATCTTGGTTATGATTATATCTCAAACAACAGGAAGAAGGAAGAACGATAAAAGAAAACGTTTATAGAGGCAAGAATGAACGAATATACCACTGTATCAATTGGTTGCCCCATAGTACCGCGATAATACACCCTATGATCAGAAATGGGCCAAACGGCACGCGCGACGAGCGCGTAAGACGCCGCGTGACAAGTCCAGGCACTACCCATAGAGTACCTAGCAAATTTGCGGCCATCAGAGCGACAAGTGCACCCTGCCAACCCGTGACAAGCCCAATAAATATATTTAATTTTACGTCGCCAAAACCAACATACCTACCTCTTGAGAAATAGTATAGCGCCCCATAAAGGCCTGCGATCACGAGTACCCCTGTGCCCATCGTTAGCAACGCACCATCGAGGCTCTGTCGTTCAACCACCGCAAACCGCAACCAGCCAATGGCAGCCCCCACGGCCGCCAATGGCCATACCATCACATCAGGGAGCAGACCCCAGCGTATATCATAATCTGCAAGTGCGACCAGTGCGACGAGTGCGACCAGCCAAAGCCCAAACAATGCCCACTGTGCCGATGACATCAGCGTATACGGCCACACAAGATATGATATAGCCCACAAAAGCGCAACCGCCAACTCCACCAGTGGCGTGTCGTCGATCGGCTTATGGCAATAGCGGCACTTACCTCGAAGCATCGCCCAGCTCAACACTGGTATCAAGTCATACCAAGCGAGCACATGGTGGCAATGTGTACATTCACTGCGTTCGCGAACCATATCTCGCCGCTTATGAACCCTCCATACTAGCGCGTTCACAAAACTGCCAAAACATAGACCTAGCAGAACAAGAGCCACAATGGCCACTGACGAATCCATACTTCTTATGCTAGCAAACTTGGCCGAAATAAAATACCCCGCGAAAGACGCGAGGCATTTTTGTGAACTATCTAAAGAAACCTATTGGTTGTCTTGGCAGACAAATCCAGCTCCTTCTAGCTTCATTGCAACAGCATAGGCACGTGCGCCGATTGGAACCAATGCAGTACCAAGAGTAAATGAATCTGCCCCAGATGTACATTTAGCATCATCTTCATACGTCCAATTACCTGCTTTGTCGTCAGTTGACCCGAGCGTGGTAGCAAAATCAGTATTGTACGTAATCGGAGTTGGGTATTGATTACCAGATTTCGGATCAACCCAGCCACCAGAATTTTTAAGATACTGATTGACAAAACCCCCAATGGCAGTATTCTGCATCTGCGCAACTGTAGGAATAACGCCTTTCTGATTTGCTTGAAATTGATTAATCTGTGCACGCAAGCGACTCACGTCGTTGCGTCGTTGCGTATCACGCTGGCTTTTCTGAAGAGCCGGCAGTGCGATAAAGACCATCAAGAAGATGAGACCCGCAATCGCAAGTACCAAGACGACCTCGATGATCGTAAAGCCTTGTTGTTTTCGCATATTCATTGTCCACCCTTTCGATTACTAAAAATATATTACGTTGTTAATATGCCTTGATTATAACGGAAAAACCACAGTAAACACAAGCACTTTTTGCATCATTCTCTCTACCGTCAACACTGCCTATGTCAGACATAAAATTACTTGTATCAACCGTTTCTACCTAATCGCGCCGTTGCCCACGAGCGCATAGATCGGAAAGAGTACTGCACCGATCATCACGCCGGCAACACCCGCAAGAAGCACCATCAATATAGGCTCGATCATCGTCGAGATACTCTTGATTGTCTGATCGAGCTCATTCTCGTAAAACGTTGCTGCTTTGCCAAGCATCGCATCGATACCGCCAGACTGCTCGCCGATATTAATCATCTGTGGCACAAGCGGCAACACGTAATCCTCCCCCTTCAATGCAAGTGACAGTGCTTTGCCTCCCTTGACTTTGTCTGATGCCCTCGCAACTGCATCGGCAACATGGATATTGTTGACGGCACGTTTGGTGATATTGAGGGTCTCAAGCATCGGCACACCAGTGCTCATCAGCGTCTCTGCTGTCCGCGCAAACCGTGCCATATATAGCTTGCGGAATAGCTGACCAAAAAGCGGTACATTGAGTTTTATAAGATCGATCGTCCCGCGGCCACTATCAGTTTTTGACCATGCACGCCCGAAATAAATTATGAGGGCAACCGCAGCCAGCACGACATACCAAAATGTCTGCACAAAATTGGCCGCACCCACCATTATCTGCGTCAGCAGTGGCAGTTCTTGGTGGAGATCCTTGTAGAGTTTACCTACCTGCGGCACGACCGTAACAAGCATAAATACAATCACACCCATCATCACAAAACTGACGATCAACGGATACATCATAGCGCCTTTTACTTTGCTCATAATCTCCGCATCTTTCTCTTGTTGATCTGCGATCCGCTCAAGCGCCTTGTCAAGTGTACCTGATGCTTCACCCGCAGAGACAAGCGCAATAAACACATCGTTAAATACTTGTGGATGCTTGGCAAATGCGTTGCTGAGTGACGACCCTCCTTCAATGCTCGTGATAATATCCTGCGCCACCGACTGCAATTTTTTGTTGACTGTCTGATCACGCACGGTATGGAGACTCTGCGTGAGCGGCAGACCTGCATTGATCAACGTCGCCAATTGCCGTGTGAAAACAACTCTATCCTTCGTCGTAATCTTGTTCGTCATTCTCGCCAAGAACATCTCGTCGTCATCTTTCATGGTAATCTTGAGCGGCATCAACCCTTGCGCCATCAGCAGTTTCGCCGCCGCTTTTTCAGATTCGGCCTTTACCGTTGAGTGTATCTGTTTGTTGCTCGCTGTATCCCTGGCTGTATAGCTAAACTCCAGCATATCAACCTCTCATCATCCGTTCGAACTCGGTGAGGTGGACCGCGTAATTGCGTGCCTCATCAATCGTAATAGTACCTGCTTGGACGAGCCCGACCAGCGTCTTATCCATCGATTGCATCCCTTGATCAGCCCCTGTTTGTATCACGGCATCAAGCTGGTGGCTCTTGCCTTCGCGGATGATGTTACGAACTGCCGGTGTCGCAATCAATATTTCCGCAGCAACCGTCCGCCCTCCACCGATCGACGGCACGAGGCGTTGTGAACAGATTGCCATCAAAATATTGGCGAGCTGTGCACGGATCTGTGGCTGCTGGTGTGGCGGGAACACATCTACCATACGGTCAATTGATTGTGCCGCTGAGTTTGTGTGAAGTGTCGCAAATACCAAATGGCCTGTCTCGGCGATCGTGATAGCTGCGGATATCGTCTCAAGATCACGCATCTCACCGATCAGCACGACATCCGGGTCTTGGCGTAGCGAACTACGAAGTGCCGCCGAAAATGAATAGGTGTCGTAGTGCACTTCTCGCTGTACAACAACCGACTGCTTACTTTTGTGAGTAAATTCTATTGGGTCTTCAATCGTGATAATATGATGAGACTTCTCAGAATTGATCTTGTCGACGAGCGCAGCGAGCGTCGTACTTTTACCCGATCCTGTCGGCCCAGTCACAAGCACAAGCCCGCGCGGGTAGTTCGCAAAATTGTTCACCACTGCCGGCATACCCAGTTCGGTAATCGTCTTAATCTCATTAGGAATAAGGCGCAGTGCAGCTGCAAGATTGCCCCTCTCATGAAATGCATTTACCCGAAAACGGCCCAGATCGCCAAATGCAAAGCTAAAGTCGAATTCTTTATCCTTGAGAAGTATTTGTTGTTGATCCTCGTCAAGGATCGCAAAGACAAGCTTCTCGACTTCTTCAGGTGTCAGTGCCTGAAAGCCCGGTATCGGGGTCAGTGAGCCATCAACCCTAAGCATCGGCGGCAACCCAATCTGGATATGAAGATCACTTGCTTTTTTACGGATCACATCTTCAAGCAAGAGTTCGATCCTGAGTTCTGGTTGTGGTTGCATTGTATGTGTGCCTCCCCTGTTATGCCATATTCGCTGCGACACGGTTTACTTCTTCGAGCGTCGTCATGCCTTGGAGCGCCTTCATGTAGCCATCTTGCCTCATCGTTACCATGCCTTCGGCGATTGCCTGCCGCTGTATCTCAGCGCTCGTTGCATGCTTCACGATCAAACTTTGAATTGCCTCAGAGACATCCATCACCTCGTAGAGACCCATGCGGCCTTTGAAACCACCTGGCGTCTTCGGGCTATCGATCCCCTTCACTAAAGTATACGAGGTTTGCGTGCTAAGCGGAAGCGCTTTGTATCCTAAATCTGCCGCCACCGTCGCCATTGTCGCGGCATCGTTGGGCAATAGCGTACCAACCGTTTCCTGGATACTCTTTGTCTCCATCTCATTTGACATATATGGCTGGTTTTTTTCGGCGATGCGACGCACGAGCCGCTGACCAATAACCGTATTTACCGTACTAGCGATCAAAAATGGCTCGATACCCATGTCAAGAAGCCGCGGCAAGACACCAGCCGCCGAGTTCGTGTGGAGTGTACTAAATACAAGATGCCCCGTCAAACTCGCTTGCACCGCAAGATTAGCCGTCTCTGCATCACGAATTTCTCCCACCATCACGACATTGGGGTCTTGACGCAGGATCGAGCGAAGTCCGCTTGCAAATGTGAGCCCAACTTCGGCATTGACCTGAATCTGATTGACCCCCGCCATTTTGTATTCGACAGGGTCTTCAAGCGTCACAATATTGATCGAGTCGTCAAATATCTCTTGCACAAGCGCATAGAGGCTGGTCGATTTTCCCGATCCTGTTGGGCCAGAGGTGAGGATCATGCCATTTGGTTTACGGATACCTTTACGAATTGCTCGTAACGCACGGCCAGCGTAGCCCATTTCTTCAAGTTTGAATGACGAACCAGATTTGTCGAGCAATCGGATCACGACCTGCTCACCCCATACAACTGGACTAATCGCGATACGCAAATCTACATCTTTATCAGCAGCGTGTACGGCAAATTGACCGTCTTGCGGGATACGATGCTCGTCAATTTTAAGGTTACTCAGGATCTTGATGCGCGAAATCAGCGCCGGCTCGATACTTTTCGGCAGTTTCATAACCTCTCGCAAGACGCCATCGATCCGACAACGAATCTTGAGTGCATCTTCCAGTGGCTCTATGTGGATATCCGAAGCCCGCGAGCGCACTGCATACTCAAGTATGGTGCTCAATGCTCGACTAATTGGCGAATCTTGCACGATCGTCTTGATGTCTTTACCGTCGCCCAGCGAGGCGTCACTCGCTTCTTCGCGTTTCGCCGTCTTGACTGCATCGCTGACCCCGCCTTCGAGATCGGTGTGGTACTGGCCTAATACATTACGGATACCAGCCTCTGATGCCATATAGACCTTGAGCGGACGCTGGATCTTGTTCGCCAGAAAATCAACAGCCTGGATATTATTTGCATCTAGCATCGCTACCGCAAGACGCTTTTGCATCTCGCCTAGTGGCACAGCCATATATCGTTCGGCGATATCCGCAGGCAGCAGATCAAGCACCTTGACATCGATCTGAGCAGTCGAGAGATTGACATACGGAACACCTGACACAGATGCAATATGTTTTGTGAGAACCTCGTCGCTGATGATCTTATCGGCAACAAGTAGCTCGATCACAGCCTTACCCTCTATATCAGCCTTGTGACGATATTCTTCCAATTTTGCCGCATCGATTAGTTGCTCAGCAACCAGCTCATCCTCAAGCTTCTTCTGGAGGTCTTCCGTCAAAACAGACATAGCACTCCCTAAAACGGCCCTTTATTAGACTGATCACCGATCTTAATCTTGATCGTCGGATTATATGCCTTGACATTAAAGATGTTCTTGCTAGGCTCGACAACAGTTGCGGAGATCGGCTCTGCCTTATCAATTGTCACTGGCTTTGGGTCACCGCCGCCCACAAGACTTCTCACGATAAAATAGCTTGATAGCGCTGCGACGCCGACGATGAGTATGAGGAGTGCAATTTCATTTCGTTTCATAGTGGTATCTTCTGCTTCGTCATAGTAGTTGTCTTAGGCGCGGCAACGTAGGTAACAGCCTGTACTTCCGCCTTCATAAGCGCACTTGAACCTGACAGTTTCACCGACACAATATCAATCGGCCGTATAGAGCTATGGATACTGTCAAACATCGCTCTCATCGTGTCATATGTCCCAGTCGCAACAAAGCTGAACGGGATCGGACTTACTCCAGCCGGTAAGTCGGCCGGGAGAGCTTGTGAGCCACTAGACGTCTGATCGCTCGCTAGTCCGATACTCTCAATTGTTGCACCTGATTTTGCAAGTATTACTTGTTGCAACGATGCCGCAAGACCAATCCGATCGTCAGACGTTGGCATCGCATCAATGATAACCTGGAGCGGGTTATCGGTGGCATCAACCCGCAGGCGCGTAAGCTCAGCATTCGTAACAAGTTTTGTCACTTCATCCTTGAGAGGATCGTACGCTTTAGCACTATTTAGAAGAATTGTGTTCGTCTCAATTTGTTTACCATATACTTTATTGTTATAAAGAAATTGTTTCACCATAAACTGCGTAAGGACAAGTGCGATCGAAACAATCGCCGCCGCAATCGCTACCCATATAAACACGATTCGATTGGCCGCTTGTATCTGCTGACGCTTTTTTACTCCGGTAAGACTTTGTTTATTGGCTTCCATTAGATACCTCCGGCTTTGGCGCCTCCTTAAAGAGCTCTTTTGGAGCATTCTGATCACCATCAGAGGTCACGAGTTTTGGTACGATCACCTTGATATCGGTAATATGCTCATCAAACACTTCTGGCGCATATGTAAGTGTTGCCTTAAACGCGACAGTCACCTTCCCCTCGGCTTTCGACATGCCCGGTGCCGTAACCTCAACTGCACTGAAAAACATCACATCTTTGTCCTCACCATCAAGTTTATAGGTAATCTTCGCGTTTTGTAGGGTGCTTCGAAAATTGTTGACGGCCTCAAAGCTATTCGCTGAGCCATCGATGACTAATGATTTGATAGATTTATCAAGCGAAAGCGTGTACAGCGTAACATTAGAAGGTGGCGCGGGATTTAGCTGTGGTAGATAGCCCAAAAGGCGCGAATCGATGTCGCGCTGTTGAGAAACTTTATGTAGTGCATCCAGCTGACTTTGAACTGCTAAATACTTATCGATCTCCTGTTTCTTCGCAAGCTCTTTATGATTATTTGTGATCTGATCATTCATATTTTTGATTAAGAGAGCCTGCGCCCCGTAGACAGTCGTTGCCAAAAACGCTACCGCGCCTCCAGCGATGAGTGATACCATGATCGCACCCGAAACAACCCTATTTCGTGTCCGCTGCGCTTTGATAAACTCCTTTTTTACATCAGGCAAGAGATTGAGTTCTATCATACGTTGCCTTTCTGTGCGAGGCCGACAACAACGGCAAATTGCGTCGATATGGCTTGAAGCGCTGACTGATCATTTGCCGATACGCGCACACGCTGCCACGGTGTTGCGAGCTGAGCTGGTAAGCTGGTTTTCGCACTCAGATATTCGCTCAAGGCCGGAATCGTTGCAGCATATCCTGAAAACATCATATTTTCGACCGGAATAGTTGGGTACTTTGTCTGAAAGAATTTGACTGATTTCACCAATTCAGTCGCAAATTGATCAAGTGTCGTGTCGAGTGCACGCGCAATCTGCCCTTCCAGCTTATTGGGATCGACACCAAATTTGACGATAAATTGTGCTGCCTGCTGCTCCTGGATATTGAGGTTCTGTGCAATCGCTTTTGTCAACGAGCGAAATCCTGTCGGAATAGAACGGATCAAACGTGGTGCGTCACCAAGCGTCATCACAAGATCACTCGAGAAGTCCCCCATGTCAAGCAATAAACGCCCATTCTTCACCCCCGCCGGTAAGAGCGATCGAGATAACGCAAGCGGATCTGGTTCAATCGCAAGTACATTGAGCCCAAGGCCTTCGATAAGATCCAGCCTCTGCTCAGAGAATGAATTTGCCACGCTGGCAATCAATACTTCATTCTTAGAGGGATCTTTAGGTGATTTACCGACTACTGCCCAGTCGACTTTTGCCTCATCGATACTCATCGGGATGTATTGCTCTGCTTGATACTTGATCGTACTCGCAAGTTCGGCTGGCGACATCACGGGCAACTCAACGACCGTGGCAAACATCCTATTGCTAGGGATACCTAGCACGACGTTACGCGTCCGAACTCCGCTCTGCCCGATCGCAGTCGTGATAACTTCAGCCAGCCTGCGCTGATCATCGACCGCATCGCTGGTCGCAATCTTTATGTCTACAGGAACGGATGCATATTTTGTCAGAGACCACATATCACCACTGCGTGACAACTGAACGATACGCACCGCAGTCGTACCGATATCAAGCGCGAAGAAGTCTCCCACCGAACTAATTCCCTTCATATTACAGATAATTATAGCATAAGCGCTACTCTGACAAGCAATATTTTTGCTATTAATACCGAGGTGATAGCTCTTTGCTAAACTGTACCGTCATCACCGGAGTTTGCGCGCCACGCGCGTACGGCGTCAAGAATGATTCTGGGCGCATTGAAAATGTTTCAGCACTCATTGATGCATCAATGCCGCCCTTGGTACGGGGGTTGATGAGCTTTTTTGCGATCACCGAGCCATTCACAACAAGCTGCTCTTTGCAGGTACCGTTGGCTTTAATCGCTGGTTTATTTGTACTTGGCGTGTCACCTGCCTCTGTGCACGTAGTAAATATACCGTTAGCCCCGCCCGCATAGTACAGACCGTCAATCTGCGTCACGCCCGCATTGACATTGATCCTGTTTGCAACTACCACGAGCGATGGTATTTCATCAAATACCCTATACCCCGATGTATCATAGGTTATATTACCAGCGATAGTTACTGTTTTACCCGGTGCATAGATCAATATATGATCATTGCGGTTGAGCGTACTAGCATTGATCGTAACGCCTGCTGCCGTCACCTGGTAATTACCACTCCCGTGCGGTAATGACCCGCCTCCAAACGTCGGGCTACTTGCCGGCACACTGCCTGCAAGTAGCGCTACATAGTCATTGATGCAATGCTTCGATATATAGTGTCCATAAGGAACCGACACATTTGCAAACGTTAGTTGAGCAATCGGCGACATCATACCAGCTGAGGCAAAATTACTTACGTCTCCTGTAGCAAACAATCCGTATTCGCCAAACGATCCGAATGCAGTACCAGAATTTGATCCCTTAAACCCTGCAACGTCGGCACATGGCTCCGCCATGCTTCCACCAGCTGACGCATCGCCACCCGATATGGCGATATACGGTGATTTTGTCACCACAGTACAGCCCAGAAAATCACGGTTATGCCACGGAAATGCACCAAGAGCCGGCGTTTCATCGCGCGAGCGGATGCTCAGTACTCGACATATACGATCACCTGCTTGTAGGCCGACAGTCGATACGATAGATGATGATGGACTCACTCCTATTGATGTACTCGAAGCAGTAAACCTGCGATTAGGCAGCGACTCAATCTCTGTACATTCGACTCTGCCAGTTGTTCCTTCGGTGTAGTGTGCGCAATCAACATCTTCATTGAGACCACCGACAGTTTTTAGAAATGTTGCACCTGCAGGTATGATGATCTGTCTGACCGCAAGCGAGGTATCATTAGTTGCAGTTCCCGTTTTATTGACGACGAATGAAAAGGTTGCATTCGACCCAACGGGTATCGTAGCTGGAAATGTTATGCTCGGGGTAAGCTCATAGTCATATATTACTTCTACGCATGCTTGTACGCTCGACTCAAGACCTGTTGTTGGATTTGAACCAGACGGATCGTATGCGATATATTGGCAAAACTTTTGGCCAGCAATCGCATCAGGTGGTATCACAAATGTATTTATATTTATACCTGGATGTGGCCCTACAGAGAGCGTGATGGCGCCGCCACTACTCGCAACTGTCGCACCACTTTCATTTCGCACTGTCCACCTCACGCCAGTTGCTTGGTTTGGTCCAGCATTGTTGATCGCATGCGAAAATTGCACGGTCGCACCAGGAATAGCCTTTGCACTATCCACGGACGATGTTGAATTTAGACTCCAGGTGGCAGGTGGCGGTGGCGGTGGCGATGAGGGAAGGCCAGGAAGTCCCCCTATTGGGTTTGCACACAGAACCTCCAAAACATACACAACCGTACCACCATTCCTAAAGACGAGAAGTGCTCTATTGCTGGGATAATAGTCCGAGCTAAAGAAATAGTCCGACGCTGTGCTCCCGCCATTGATCCTCCCTCGAAATGAGACCGTACCATACGCACGAGGGTTGGCACTGGACACGTATGTAATCGTGATATTGCTGTTGCTAAGCCGATTCAAAAGCTCTGACGAGCTACGGCTACCGATCATTGTATCGAGTATAAATCCTGCTCCGCTGCGTATTCTGCTGTCACCGCTCGCATACTGGGACATGAGCCATGAGGCAAAATTAGCCTTGATAGCTGCTTGCGAGCCGCCGCTATACGCACTGCTACTTATCGCGGTTGGAAGCACGTTGTTTTGACCCGCACTAATCCCCGGCGTGTAACACCTGTACGACCATGCATAATCGGTCGTACAGGTATCACTACCCGTATAATAGCCTCGGCCATGATAAGCAGAAGCCTGCTGAGGGAGCAAGCTCACGCTCATAGAGCACACAGCAAACAGCAACACTGTACCGATATGATATCGAAACACACCTGATATTTTCATCGCTTCTCCTCCAATGTTTTGAGGGTTTCTTTGTACATATTGTAATCACTGCGCTCATCCGGATCTTCCGATGGAGCAGAGAGTTCAATTGCCTTTTTATACGCTTCGATAGCCTCAGCTTGTTTGCCGATCGTCGAGGCGAGAGAGCCTACTATCGCATAGTGCTCAGCAGTAGGATCGAGGCTCTGCAGTTCTTTTGCGGTCGCATACGCGCCCTGCACGTCATCAGACAACTGCTGAGACACAATCAGCTGTTCGTATAGTGTGATTTTGTCCTTGCCCTCAGCACGCGCTAGTTTTGCTTTGAGCATGCCTGGCTGCTCTACCTCCACACCATTCTGAGTTGCATTTTGTTGGCTACCGTTTTTAGGTGTCACAAAAAATTTTTGCCACACCACATACCCCCCCGCCCCGAGTATAAGAACCCCTACAACAATAATCATTACTTTCCTGGATAACCATGCATGCCGTTGTGACTTTTCCGTCTCATTTGTCGATATAATTGCACTCATAATTCTCCCTCACGTTTACGGATTATTATACCCGCTTATGGTTATAATCGCTACTATTTTCTTATTACGAGCTCTATCTGTTAAAATCAGCATATGAGTCTATCAATAGCTATCATCGGTCTGCCAAACGTCGGAAAATCGACGCTTTTTAATGCGCTCACTGATGCGGGGGCGCTGGCGGCAAATTATCCGTTTGCGACGATCGAGCCCAACACAGGCATTGTCCCCGTCCCCGACGATCGATTGAACGTACTCCAAAAAATGTATTCAGCCGAAAAAGTCATCCCTGCCACCGTCACGTTCGTCGACATCGCCGGCCTCGTCGCTGGCGCAAGCACTGGAGAAGGTCTCGGCAATCAGTTCCTCGCCAATATCCGCGAATGCGATGCCATCGTTCACGTCGTGCGAGCCTTTCACAACGATGATATCCTCCGCCACGCTGACGCTCCGATCGACCCCGTCGCCGATATCGACATCATCAATACCGAGCTTATACTTGCCGACATACAGACGATCGACAAGCATATCCCGAAACTTCAAAAAGAGGTTAAATCCAACCCCGCCAAACGAGCAGAGCTAGAATATCTGCTCGAGATTAGAGAAACCCTCAATACCGGATCCATTCCAAAATCTAAAATCCAAAATCTAAAATCTACTTTGCAGCTTCTGACTTCCAAACCCGTCATCTACGCGTTCAACATCGATGAAGCGGGACTGACAGATGAGAAATTGCGATCCCAGATGAAATCGCTCGTTACCCCAGCCGACGCCATCTTTGTCTGCGCCAAACTCGAAGAAGAATTACGCGGTCTCGATGAAACTGACGCCGCTGAGCTACTGACCAGTTACGGCGTGGAGGAGTCAGGTCTAGCCCAGCTCGCCCGCGCCGCCTACCACACACTGGGTCTGCAAAGCTACCTGACGGCTGGCCCCAAAGAAGTCCGCGCCTGGACGATCCCGCGGGGTGCGACTGCACCAGAAGCCGCCGGTGTCATCCACACCGATTTTGAACGTGGCTTCATCGCTGCAGAAATCGTCGATTACCATGATCTTATAACCGCTGGCTCCGAAGCAGCCGCAAAAGCCGCCGGCAAACTCCGCACTGTCGGCCGCGACTATGTCATGCAAGAACACGATATCGTTGAATTTCGCTTCAATGTGAAGAAATAATCCCGCAAATTGAACGCCCCTGCCGTAGCAGGGGCACCCGTAGGTCGATCGGCGGCACACTCCCGCCTGTATCGGTTCGATTGAAGAGAATTCACGGCGCCGAGATCGGCACCGCAATGAGCAGGCCCTCGGTCGTGTGCTGACGTCCGTTCCAGTCTTGACAGGTCATGACGACCATGCGCTCCGGCTTGACTTTGCGCTGGTCATAGAGGTCATTGTCGTTGACATACCTCTCCCAATCAGCGTTCGGCACCACGGTCTGGAAAACGACACGGTAGTACCGCAGAGAGCCATCTGCCAGTGTCGCCTCGATCACCATACCGACTTTGTCAGTACGGGCGAACGACTCCTTGAACACTGCGCTGTCGTCGTGGTAGGTATGCCCATCGATCAGCACTGTACCCTTGCCCGCACACGGCGTCGCACCGAGTGGCGACCAACCGAGGTTGCGGCGATCATCGGGATCACCGATGCTGCCGCCACTTGCCTTCAGTACTTCGACAGCTGCGTCGATACCGAGACCAGCGATACGGATGCGCACTGGACGACTGGGCCCCTCCACGCACGCCCGTGGTGATGCGGACAGTGTCGTTGATGTCGAGGTCGACGCTGCTGAAGGCATGGCGTTTGCCGACACTGGCATCGATACAGTCGGAGCTATCCCTATGGTCGGGACTGTCGTCACCGTCGGCAACTCTACTGGTGCAGAGGCCGTAAAGAAACTCACAACGTTGCAGCCACCGACCAGTACAAGAAGTATCGAGACTACCGACCAGATCGCTCGCCACGAACGGCGAGGGTGAGCATGACGAGGCATTGCGTCGCCGTCCTTTCTCTTGAACCGAATTGTACGCCGGTGCGTCCGGCGAGCGACCCATTGACGGGTATGAGTATAATAATAACATGTTTTTAAAAATTTTACAATGAAGAAGCCCGGCCCTTACCTCGCTGGATGCGAGGCAGGTGCCGGGTGAATCAGATGCTCACTCTACGCCCCGTGGGAGAGGCATAGAAAAGCATGTGAGATCCGATTCATCTCCTCTCAGGCGGTGGCCTGCTGGCGACGGCGCCAGACGACCAGACCAAGTCCGATCGCGCCACTGAACAGCAACGCGACCCCGCCCACCGGCCAGCCGCCGTCGTCGCCCGTCTGGGGCTTCGAGGTCGGAATGGTGCCGCCGCCAGACGGCGTCGTCGCGTACGACGAGTCGGTGACCACGTGGGTCGCCGTCTTGCCGTCGGCCGAGACG
>CAYWYG010000013.1:0-1648 GCA_964462335.1 uncultured Candidatus Saccharibacteria bacterium
ATGATTACTAAAGAAGACAAGTTAAAAGCTATTGCAACTGGCGCGGTGCACAAAACCGACGTCGGTTCTCCTCAGGCGCAGGTCGCGATTCTCACGGCTCGCATCAAAGAGGTGACGGCTCACTTGAAGGCGAACAAGCATGACAACATGGCTCGCCGCGGTCTTATCCAGATGGTAGGGAAGCGCAAAAAACTTCTCCGCTATCTCGAGAACAAAGATTTCGCCGCATATCAAGCGATCATCACCAAACTTGGTTTGCGCAAATAATCTGCGCTAGCTTTCCATAATAGTCCGCTAGTTGGCGGACTATTATGTTATTTGACCAATTATAAGTCATCAATTATGATGACGATGTATGAAAAAAGCAAAAGCCGTTTCGCGGCGGATATCTCTCACGACTTTCCTTGTCGCAGGAATCATTTCCATTATAGCTGGGGGGGTCACGGGATATAGCCTCGCCTTTACAAAATACAATCCCAATAGAACCCCTAGTGATAATGTCCCTGGTTATATCACCGTAGATGAAGCTCGCGGGCAGGTCAAAGGTTTTTATGAACAATACTTAAGACCACGAGAAAGCAACTCACCAGTATCGCGCCAGGCAATCATCCGTAGCTACGGTACAAAAAATCTGTTGTTTTACAGCCAGTATTATCAGCATGGTTTTGACCCGATTGTCTGCTCAACGACCATGCCATCAAACGTAACGACCAAAAATGTCACACCTGGTGCGGGTGCCTTGGTGACGGCTGAGGCTCGATATCCCGATGGCTCAACGGCGGATATCGACGTCACACTAGTACTCAACCGCGATGGTTTTGGCATTGATACAATTACCTGCCCAGGTGATAAAGGCAATCTTCCGCCATTAGCGCAGTAGATGTGCTAGACTGAAAGAGTTAGCCATTAGGCTATCAACCGTTCTCGAACCCCAGGAGGGTACGATGAAACTGAAGAGCAGACTTGCCGCCGTAGCTGCGAGCTTCGCGTTGGCGGCGGGTGGTTGTCTTGTCGCAGCGCAACCTGCGACTGCCGCAGCAGGCGACCCCGGCTACATCAACGCGCCAGCTGAGATTCGCAAGGGGCCGAGCTACTTCTACGGCGTGTCGTCCTACGTGTACTACAGTGGCTGGAACTACTTCGGCTGCTGGACGGACGATGGCCAAGGTCACCGCTGGTTCAGCCTGTACTTGGGGAACCAACAGTGGGTCGACACGAGGTTCATCACTCACCAACCTTCGCTACCGCACTGCGGCTCGTAACTCGGCCGTGAAGGTAGTTTAACGGTTACCCTTAAAGATCAGTTGAGGATAACGGGCGAGTGGGCTGTCGCGTTTCGCGCATGATCCCACTCCCTGTTATCCTCCTGATTAACAAATGTAAAGTTTGGCTAAAGGTGCGGTATCGTACCGCGGATGTTGTCGCGGAGGGTGTAGCTCGCGATGAGCAGGAGCAGGGCAAAATGCCACCACTGGAGCGGCGAGACAAATGGTCCGGCAAAGACGAGGACGATGAGTGCCGCGATCGCGGCGCGGCCTGATTCGATCTTGAATCCCAAGTGCGGTACGAGATAGATCGCGAGGCCGATCAGCGCCGCATATGGTGCGATGACGAGCAGCATACCAAACGCCGTTGCGATGCCTTTGCC
>CAYWYG010000013.1:1748-22254 GCA_964462335.1 uncultured Candidatus Saccharibacteria bacterium
CCGCATATGGTGCGATGACGAGCAGCATACCAAACGCCGTTGCGATGCCTTTGCCGCCGCGGAAGTGTAGCCAGACAGGGAAGATATGCGCGAGCATGGCCGTGAGGCCTGCCCAAAACGCCAGCTCAGGTACATAGTGTTGCGCTAGCAGTGTCGCAGCGGCGCCTTTGCCGACATCCCCGATGAGGGTCGGGACAGCCGCTTTCCAGCCTAAGATACCGAGCATGTTGGCGAATCCGATATTACCGCTTCCGCGCTTCTGGATATCCACGCCATAAAACTTCCAGGCAATGATCTTGCCGAAGGGAATTGAACCGAGTAGGTAGGCGAGCAGAAAAACTATTGTGGTAGTCAACATCGCTATGTATCGTAGCGTACCCTCCCTAGTTGTACAATATATACATGAATATTCTTGCTATCGCCGACCGAGGGCCTCAGATTGATTTTACCCAGGTCATCCAAGATCGGGCGGTTGATCTGGTCGTTACACTTGGCGATCTCGAACGACACGATCTGCTTGGCCTCACGCAGGTAACGCATATCCCGAAAATCGGTGTCTATGGCAATCATTGCAGCGGTAATTATATGGATGAGCTGGGCATTATGAACATGCATATGATGACGTGGCAGTTCGGTGGGATGACATTTGGCGGTTTTCAGGGGTGTGTACGCTACAAAGCAAATCCCGATGCCATCATGTATACGCAAGAGGAAGCACAACAGATGATATCGATATTTCCCCCAGTCGATGTATTTTTATGTCACTGTCCGCCGCGGGGCATTAATGACGAAGATGAAGTGGCGCATCAGGGGTTTGATGCATTGCGTACCTATATAGATACCTACCACCCGCAGCTATTGCTACACGGTCATACTTATCCTACTGAAGCAACGATTGTTCGGCAGCATGGTTCAACACGGATAGAGTATGTACATACGTGGCGGGTTATCAGTGTATGACACGTGCTTAACGTATGTACACAAAAGGATCTTCCTTTTGATCTGTTGTCTTGTGTAATTTATAGTTGATCAATAGTCATTATAAGATAATGAAAAGGATAATCCTTTTCATAGCTTTTCGTCGAGACGTGAGTAGACAAGTGCGCAGATAGTAACCATGAGCAATTTTTATTTTCTCGGCAAGATGATATAGTTGGCGTATTATGAGTGAGAGAACGATGCTTACAGAGACGCGCGAACGGCGAGAACCCGCTGATGAGGCGCAAATTCGCCAGATCCTCGTCGAGCTATTTCGTGAGGAGTTTGCAGGCGATATCGCAGAGCTGTACGAACGAAAACAACGGCAGTTCCAGCAATGGCTGGCCGAAGTCATCGATCCGCTACGCAGAGTATGGGTGGCCATGGACATCGCTCCATGCTCCCAAGGTGCTGACCAGGGATCGGTGACGCATCATGAAACGAAGGGTATCACTGTCACGCTTCCAGTAGATATCGGTGAGGATGACAGAGTAGTTGTGCCTGTTGCGATCGTGTTTCCAGCAGGGAGCCAACTCGATGAGGTCATTGAGTACCAGGAAATGTTGCTGATATTACAGGAATGGATAGAAGACGCTCGAAATAGTAAGGCGTCCGAAATCAGATGGCTCAGTATAGACCGTAAAAGTAGCATACTAGAAGGGTTATTGATAGAGTTAGATTTCTTTGGTGACATACACACAGGGGTATCTGCCAGCACAATACAATACCACAGTATCTCTCTTGAGAGAGCAGAGGCTGCTCAGCAAGCAGCATACGAATATGTCTTGACGAAAGATACGGCAGTCTCTCGTGCCACGGTCGGTATAGCCGATGGTGCACATAGGTTGGAGATTGCCAGACAGACTGACACATCGCGTGGCGAGGTGGAGCGGATGATCGAGGCAGCTATGCTTGAGAGGGTACTGCCGACCCTGTCGTTGAATGAGAAACGCGAGCTCCATATTGGCGCGCATAACCCCGCATTCTTACGAGCGAGGATGAGAGATATTGCACAAGTACCAGTTATCCTCGGGCGGTATCTTGCCGAGCTCGATGCAGCGGATCTTTTGCTCGAGCGTATCAAAGAATCTGATTTTTTCAAACGCAATACGCAGCCACGTAGTTCGATCCAAGACGTCCCACGGGGGGATGAGGGTGGCGGCCCGCAAGACGCGGTATTCCCAGGTCCGCAAGACGGCGCAAGCAAGGGACTCGCAGCACCCGCTTTTCGCACAGTCGATCGTTCCCGTGGCCCAGTTTTCCCACCAAACTGACACACAGTCCAGAGCAATAAAGTTGCTGGATAATTAAATCACAACGAAAGGGATCTTCCTTTTGATCTGTAATTTTGTGTAATTTTCATAAATCGTTGAAAAACAACGGCAGAGCTTGATGGTCGAGTGTCGTGAAATCGACAGTACGTAGAAATGTCGGTAAGAAATCCACGTCCCTAGGATCGACCCAAGCGAATTCGGCCAGCTCGGTCTCACCGTGGCTTGTTGTTGTGAGGTCAATAGTGTCAAATTTATCGACGTTGGTGATCTCAAAGAAAAACTCGAGGAACTCATCATGTTTATACAATTCGTCGCTAGTTTTGCGAAATTGCTGAACAAAGAGCAGGCGACCGATCTCGGCCGTGATGCCGGTTTCTTCTCTGATCTCGCGTCGTAGACCGTTGTGGAGTGATTCGCCATCATAGAGCCCGCCACCTGGCGTGCACCAAAAGTGCATACCGCGTTCGACATTGGCACGATGCCGCACGGCAAATAGTTTCCCATCTCGGTAGACAACTCCGCGGACAGTGATACGTCGGCTCATACTAGATAAGTATAGCGTATATCGTAGAACGTATTTCGCATACGATGGCAGCAGAGTACAATGTCTTCATGAACTACGAGAACCCTACGCCCATACAGAAACCATCACGCTCTGTCACAAAAATACTCAAACCACTCAGTTTGCTACTGGTGCTTGCCGTTTATACTTTCGGAGTCGCGGCAGGGAGTATCTGGTGGCATGACAAGACAGTGCAAGACACGTCCAATGCAATTGACCCGCGCAAAGTCGTCCAAGAATCGCTCGTGAAAAACCTTGATCTCAAGACTGTCAAGCGTCACATTACGTACCGCGACAATGCTGACCGCGGCATGCTCATCGACTGGGATCTGACGA
Source organism: uncultured Candidatus Saccharibacteria bacterium (assembly GCA_964462335.1). Classification (GTDB taxonomy): domain Bacteria; phylum Patescibacteriota; class Saccharimonadia; order Saccharimonadales; family Saccharimonadaceae; genus JAPUDQ01. The sequence goes on from CAYWYG010000013.1 coordinate 4,899, forward strand.
GCGATTTTAGCAATACGCGTGATCCCAAGACCAAAGGTTTCTTGACGCTCACGTGGCTGCGTGACAAGACAGAGTACAGGCAAAAACTTGAGATGGTGATTGTATCTGCGAAAAACTATACCAATATCGGCTACTTTCGCATGGTCGAAGGAGCCGAGCTGACCAAAGCGCCGACGGACTGGTTTACCACGACATTCTCGTCGTATAGCTCGGGGAATAGCGGGGATCTCTATCAGCGTCAGGGAAGTTATGGCGGCGGCAGGGGGTCGTCGAGTAGTATTTTTGCGAACACACTTCATAATGACGCGATGCGCAATTTTAGAGGTTTCAACTTTAGCCTCTATACCTCGCCAGCATTTTATATGGTCATGGGTGATATGCGGGAGGGCAACGACAAGTCGAATCTAACTGATATGATCCGCGCCAACCGACCGTATGTCATGCAAAACTGCCAGAAGTCGGATACCGAGGCTTGGTGCGATGGTCAGACAAACGCAGGCGAGATGCAGGCAGTGAGTGCAAAATTTTACGAGTCAGAAGGCTTCGGAGGGAATGGTCTTACCTTTGACCCGATCCACTACGTCATGGTCAGCGATCTCAAAACCGGTTGGCTCAAAAAATTCCAGATCAACGCGCAGTACGGCAGTGATTCATTGGTCACAACCTTTAGCGGCTACAACGAACCTGTTGAGATCAAAGCCCCGATCTAGGGATTGACAAATATATACAATTTTCATACAATATTTGTATGAGTACGCAAACATTCAATCTATCACTTCCTAAAGCGCTCGTGCAGCAGGTCGACGACCAGGCGAAGCGTGATTATTCGTCGCGCAGCGACTTTGTGCGCAAAGCGATCGTTAACCAGCTCCGTGCCGAGCAGGCGTTGCAATCAGTGTTTGACCGTGCCAATCTGCGCGGTCGCCAGCAGGGTATCACGTCAGAACAACAAATCTATGATATCCTCGACGACTGCTAGAGTTGTCATCGACAGCAATGTTTGGATCTCGGCGCTCGTCTTTGGCGGGACTCCACGCATAGTATTCGAGCAGTGCGTCCGTGATGGCGCACGAATCCTTGTCAGCGAACAGCTATTAAGTGAAATCCGTCGCAAACTACATACCAGATTTTCGGATTTTACTGATGATTTCGGAGCACTTATCACTGCGCTGCATGACCGACTCGATACCGTACAGCTCGGCGAGATCACCATCGACGTCTGCCGCGATCCCGATGATAACATGGTGCTCGAAACTGCTGTGCTCGGCTACGCGCACGTGATCGTCAGCGGTGACAAAGATCTACTCACTCTGGTGAGTTATGACTCTATCGTCATACAAACCCCCTCCCAGTTTGTCGAAGTATCAAAAAACTGACCATCTTTGGTCAGCCTTATTTCTGTTAAAAATTTGTTGCCCCGCGGCGGGGACGGATAGGGCCATGATGGCCGCGCTATCCGTCCCCGCCGGGGAGGTGCACCCTACTGGTCTTCCTCTTCCTCTCCCTCTCCCAGGAAGCTGCCGACCGGCGCGTCCTGCGGATCGTCGTCCTCCGCGACGTAGCCCTTTGACTGGTGGAACAGGGTAAGGCAGGCGATCACTGTTCCCTCTGACGGTACGACCTCAGGTGGGATAACGCTGACGCGATCTGAGCTGGCATTGCCGTACACGATTGTCACTGCAACCACGAGCTTGAGCGACGGCGCACCCTGCCACCACTGCCCGTCTGTGCTGTTCTGGATGTCGGCGAGTGCCTCCTCGAAAAGCCTGTTGAGATACCGGGTGCGCTTGAGACTCCCGATCCCTGCAAAGAGCCCATTGAAGATGTTCAGCATCACACCGACGTCGTCGAAGTAGCTGAGGAATCGAGTGATGTTGCCCTGCTCACGTTCGAAGACGTATCTGGCTTCTTCGACCGTCATGGTCATGAGTTGGCTCCTTGATCTGGCGGTTTCCCGCGAGGTGGTTGTCCTTGAGCTGGACGAGCCATACTCGAATAATTCCGAGCGCAGCTCGCCCAGCTCCAGTGACAAAACCAAAGAGGATATGTAGGTACAGTCTCTTCTTCACACTGTAAGACTAAGTTTCATTATATCACAATTAGTAAATACAGTCAATTTAGGTTATAATTTATCTCTGTAAACACGCGGAGAGTGATAGATACGAGTACAGGCTGTTTTCGTACCTGTTACCCTCTGCACAACAAGAAGGAGGCATATGTCCACAATCAACCCATCAGGCAAGGATATTATTTCCGTGTCGACCGATTTTTGCGGTCAGAAATTAACTCTCGAGGTCAACCGAGTTGGTTTCCGTACCACCGCAAGTGTCCTCGTGCGCTACGGCGACACCGTCGTGCTCGGCACGGCCATGGTCGGCTCGCGGCCGATTCAGCTCGATTATTTTCCGCTGAGTATCGACTACGAAGAAAAATTTTATGCAGCTGGCAAGATATCCGGCAGTAGATTTATCAAGAGGGAAGGCCGCCCAAGCGATGAAGCGATCTTGATCGGTCGCTTGATCGACCGCCCGATTCGTCCGCTGTTTCCCAAAGGCTACCGCCAAGAAGTCCAGGTCGTCTCGTCAGTCCTCAGTATGGACCCACGCTTCCGTCCTGACGCTGTCGGTATGATTGCGGCAAGCGCGGCACTGATGCTGACTGGCACGCCATTTGACGGGCCAGTCGCGGGTATCCGCGTCGGTCGGGTCAATGGTGAATTCAAGGCATTTCTCACACCCGAAGAGCGCGAGGCGAGCGATCTCGACCTCGTCGTGGCCGGTATCGAAAGCGGTATCACGATGGTCGAAGCTGGCGCCAACGAAGTCACTGAGGAGATCATCCTCGAAGGTATGGCATGGGCGCACACGGCATTTCAGCCAGCGATTGCGCTGCAGCGTGAACTTGTCGCCAAGGTCAAACCTGCCGCACAAGAATACGAGTTGGTGCTACCTGACGAGACAATCCAAAAAGCGGCTGACGAGTGGACGAAAGGCAAGTTTGGCCGAAGCATACGCAAAGCCTATCCAGAGCGCAACGAGTTGGTCAACGAAATCCGCTGGGCATTTCACGAAGATATGGCGGCGAAGGTCGAGGACTACGACACCGTGCGCGACGAATATGACGAAGCGTTTACCATGGCGCTGCATCACGATGTGCGCGACGGTATCGTAAAAGACAAGACGCGTCCTGACGGCCGCAAACTCGACGAAGTCAGACCGCTTAGCTCGGAAGTTGGATTGCTGCCGCGTACGCACGGCTCTAGCCTATTTACGCGTGGCGTGACGCAGGCAATGAATATCGTGACGCTTGCACCGCTTAGCTACGCACAGATGATCGATACGATGGAAGTTAATGACGGCGAACGCCGCTACATGCACCACTACAACGCGCCAGGCTACACGGTCGGTGAAGTTCGCCGCCTCGGTAGCCCAGGTCGCCGAGAGATCGGTCATGGCTACCTCGCCGAGCGTGCGCTTATACCGGTGCTGCCTAGCGCTGAAGAATTTCCGTACGCGATCCGTAGCGTGACTGAGATCATGAGCCAAAACGGCTCGACCAGCATGGCCGCAACCTGTAGCTCGTGCCTCGCGCTCATGGACGCCGGCGTACCGCTCAGCGCGCCCGTCTCTGGTGTGGCGATGGGTCTTATGATGGATGGCGATACACCGTATGTCCTGACCGACATCGCTGATGCCGAAGATTTCGCGGGCGATATGGATTTCAAAGTCACTGGTACTGAAAAAGGCGTCACCGCGATGCAGATGGACATGAAAGTCCACGGTCTGCCCGTCGATATATTGCGCCAAGCAGTCATGGCCGCCAAACCTGGTCGTGCGCACATACTCGAGCACATGAAGACTATCCTTGCGCAGCCTCGTCCGGCACTGAGCCCGTATGCACCACGTATCGAGAAACTCATGGTCAACCCTGACAAGATCGGTGCCATCATCGGCAAAGGCGGCGAGACGATCAACAAGATCACCAAAGAGACAGGTGCCGAAGTCGACATCCGTGACGATGGTTTGGTGACGGTCTCGGCTGTCGATACTGCCAGCATCGAAAAAGCGCTTCAGTGGATCAAAGGCCTCGTCGAAGAACCAGAAGTGGGTAAGATTTACGAAGGCAAAGTCGTGAAGATCATGGAATTTGGTGCCTTCATCAACATCATGCCAGGTATCGACGGCATGTGCCACATCTCCGCCATGAGCGAAGGTCGTGTCGAAAAAGTGACCGATGTCGTGAAAGAAGGCGACACCGTCCGCGTCCGCCTCGTCGCCATCGACGACCGTGGCCGCCTCAGCCTCAGCATGCGACCCGCAGATTTGAAATAGCGCCCTCATATGGTAGGTCAACCACTTCTCGTCATTTTCACTGGTGTGCCTGGTTCAGGTAAGACGTATTTTGCTACTCGTCTCGCTGAGAAAATCGAAGCGGTTCGTCTCAATAGCGATGGTATGCGCTTGTCAATATTCGGGTCACTGGAGGAGATCGAGAGGGTATATCATTCGTCACGGCGAAGTGATCTCAACAAGAGTACGTTTGGCGCAATGGATTATGCGACACGGCAGGTGCTGTCGACCGGTCAGCCAGTTATCTATGAGGCAATTCAACGAACAGTACGCGATCGACGTCATATGGAGGAGTTGGCTGCGACCTGCAACGCAAGACTCATACTCGTATCTATGAGTATTGATATTGAGACGGCGATAGCGCGCACTATGGAGCGCGATGCAGCTGACGATGTAAGGCAGTTTGATGGGCAAAAAGCACGTGATGTCGTGATGCACTTTCGTGACAATTTTGAGCCGCTCGATAGGACAGATTATGTGATCGAGATTGACGGTACTCTCTCGTTCGATGAGCAATTCAAAGTGTTTTCTCAAAAGATCGCTTCCGAAATATAATATAGCTCACAGAATACTGTCCGCATGCCGTGTCGTATCAGGTTAGGTTTAGAGTAATTATGAGCATCTGGAACAATCCGACGGTGAGGCGGATTGTTCTATGGTTGTGACCACTTGTACTGAGGTGGGTCACAAAGTGTTTTAGCGAAAAATCTGCAGCTCGTTCACGGTTTGGATTGTCAAAAAACGGCTCGTAGTCTCGTATAATAGCTCTATGAGCAAGATACAGGAGTTGGAAAAATTACGCGATGAGATACTCGCCGCCGATGTCTGCGCGCACCTGCGCGAGACGGCGCAGCAGCTCGTGATGGGCGATGGCAATCCCGATGCCGATATCGTCTTTATCGGTGAAGCGCCGGGGCAAAAAGAAGACGAGCAGGGCATACCGTTTGTCGGTGCCGCGGGCAAGTTTCTCAACGAGATGCTTGAAGCGGCTGGCATGAACCGTAGCGACGTCTATATCACGAACATAGTCAAATACCGCCCGCCCAACAACCGCGATCCCGAGCCAGAGGAAAAACGTGCTTTTTGGCCATACCTCATGCGCCAGCTTGAGATCATCGATCCTCGAGTAGTCATCACACTTGGCCGCCATAGCGGGGCGTGTTTCATCCCTGACCTCCATATCTCGCGTGACCACGGTCATGCAAGAACAGTTAGATATATTAAAAAATCAGACTCACGACAGGCAGGTGCGGATGCGATGCAAGGCGCAGGCGAGCAGCGGACTGAGGTGTATGAAAAATACTCCAAAGGAGCGGCGGAGGCTGCAACGCAGCAGAGCGCCGCAAGCCACGGCAGAGTCGGCAGCTCTGCTGACGAGCAGGTCGTGGCGACCTGGCTTGTCGTGCCGCTCTATCACCCCGCAGCCGCCCTCTACAACGGCGGCATGCGCCAGACCCTGATCGACGATTTCCTCGCCGCCGCTACCCGCGCCACGCGTACGTAAAGCAGGTTCATACCCAGGGAGTACCCATCTCCCCAGCCCAGCACCCATCTTCATATTAAAAAAGTATACTTATGAATTCGTAAAGTAGAGTGGGGCGGGGAGTATAATAAGCATATGGACAATCCTGAGATACCGGCACTGTTTGACCGTATAGAGCCGTATCAGTCGGAACGATGGGGGCGTGAGCGGTTTGAATATGCTATCGGGGTCAAAGGTCCCAAGAAGTTTTTTGTAAAATCAGCCAAAGTGCCGCAGTACCATAGCAATATCCAGCGCGAGGTAGTCTGGAACGATTTCATGCGGCGGGTAGAGGCGTTTTATCCTGATGCGCATATCGTCGGGCCGCGTATTGAGCGTCGTGTTGGCAAAGGTGCGCTGGTGTTTGACTATGTCGATGGTACAGTGCTTGCGGAGGGCGACGAGCTGGCGGCGTGGCAGGCCAATCTACCGCGCTACGGCCAGATGCTCGAGACGTTTGACCGTGTGGCGGTCAATTGGAAAGCAGAGAATTTACCCGACGAACCGTCGCGTTCGCTGCGTCTCTATGCGACGTGGCAAGCGTGGTTAGGCAGTAACCTTGAGCGCGTGGAGCATCTCGACAAAGCGCGCCATCTTGCGGAGACGGCGAGCTTTCGACTAATGCGCTGTCTGCAGCACGGCGGGCCGCTACACCCAAGCGAGATATTGGTTGCGGGTGAGGCATGGGTAGTATTTGACGGTGAGCATTGCGGCAGCGATCTGTTTCGCTACACTGATTTGGCCGACGGCTACGCACGACTGTATGCGTATCACGGTGCCAAAGCGTCGGCCGCGGAATTGTTACAAAACTTTATACTGCGGCACGACCAGCCGCGCGATGAGTTCCTGGCGCAATTTATCCCTGTACTTGCACACCGTACGGTGGCACTGCTTTCCGACGCCTTTCGCGACCAGCCGTCACGTGATTACATAGCCGACACGCAAGAACTTTTGCAGCTCTGTGTCGACAAAAAACTTGAAAAAATCACTGGCTAGGTTGCATTCTCAGATAAAATTTGCTATAATCTATCATAACTTTTGGAGAGGGTGACAGCTGAGACCTCGCTACTTCTCCCACTGAAATTAGAAATTACTTTATATTAACTAAACCAAAAAGGAGCAGAAGTAATTCATGGGTCAACGACGACTCGCTAATCCGCAAGCCGACGATCAGTCAAAGCGGATACCACAAAACAATAAAAAACGTGTTCAGGACACTGCTGTCATGGCAGGGACGAGCACACGCCGTGGCGAGGTGCAACGCGCCCAGCGCCGTATGAGCGAAAACGTCAATGTGCGCGCCAGCCAGCATGTCATCGATGTGCCGGTCAACAAATCTATCTACAATGGCTACGATGGTCGGCAATACACCTTGCTTGATGCCAAAAAACAACGTCCAAGCAACCGGCCAAGCCTCAAAGTCATCCCGATTGGCGGTGTCGGCGAGATGGGTATCGGCAAAAATATGACAGCGCTACAGTATGACAATGACATCATCATCGTCGACATGGGATTTTTGTTCCCCGGCGGTGATTACCCTGGTATCAATTACATTACCCCAGACATCACGTGGCTGATAGAGCGTAAAGACCAGATTCGCGGCGTGGTGTTTACGCACGCTCACCTCGATCATATCGGTGCATTTCGTCACCTCATACCACAGATACCCGCACCAGTTTACGCGACGAAATTTACTATCGGTATGTTGCAAAAAAATATGGAGGAAGCGACGGACGACTACGAGCCAGAGTATATCGAGCTCAATCCCGAGTCACACGAACGCGTGCAGGTCGGTGATAGTTTCAGTATCGAGCTGATACGAGTCAATCATTCGATCCCTGACGCCGCAGCAGTTGTCATCCGGACACCTGTCGGTAATGTGCTGAGCTCTGGCGACTGGCGTATTGAGCACACGCCTGTCGATGACAAGCAGTTTGATTTTGCTCGCATCTCGGAGATCCAGCAAAAAGAAGGCTTCATGCTCTTCATGAACGAGTCAACCAACTGCGAAGATGAGGGCAGTAGTACCGAACACAGCGAGCAAGACGTCGCGCACAATATCGGTGAGATCATGGATCTCTTTCCTGCGAGCCGGATGATCGTGAGCTGTTTTAGCTCAAACCTCCATCGTATGCAACTGATGATCGAAGAAGCCCAAAAGCATGATCGCAAGATCGCGTTTGCTGGCTACAGCATGATCCAGAACCTCGAAGTCGCACTGCGCGCCAATGCCATCAAAGTCCCCAAAGACGTCGTGGTCAAAATGGAAGATATCATCCGCATGCCTGATGGCAAAGTAACGATTGTTTGTACTGGCTCCCAGGGTGAGTTCAACGCGGTGCTCAATCGCATGGCGACAGGCGCGCACAAACATGTCAAGATCAAAAATTCAGATGTCATTGTCTTTAGCTCGAGTCGGATACCTGGCAATGAAAAATACATCGTGCGTACCGTCGACGGTCTTATGCGCGAGGGCAGCGATGTCTTCCAAGACAGGCGGGTCAATCTGCCGGGTGTCGGGCGTATCCACCTCACCGGACACGCCTATCACGACGACCATGTTCGTCTCATTGGCGCGGTCAATCCGACGTACTATCTGCCAAACCACGGTGAGTTTCATATGCTTGTTCACAATGCAGAGATGGCTGAGCGTGAGTGCAGTATCCCGCGTGCCAATATATTTGTCTGTGACGCTGGTGATGTCGTCGAGTTTTATCACGACGGTAGTGCCAAGAAAAACGGTCGCATCCCGGTCGGTGGTATCATGTATGACGACAGCGGGGCAGAGGTGAGCGAAGTGGTACTCAAAGACCGCATTCATATGGCGAACGAGGGTATATTTGTGGTCGTGCTAACCGTCAGCAAATCATCTGGACGCTTGCTGACCAGCCCGGATATCATCTCACGTGGTTTTATCTATCTGCGTGATAGTGAAGAACTCATGAACCTCATCCGCCAGTACTTGAAGCAAAAAGTTGCTCGGCTATTCTCGGGGCGCAAGCTCGATCTCGACGCGGCCAAGAAGGAATTGCGTGACGAACTGACACACCTGCTCTATGATCAGACGCATCGCACGCCAATCATCATTCCTGTCATCAACGAGATCGGTGGCACGGGCGGGCCGATGTCACATGGCACACCTCAGAGTCATGGCAAACCCCAGCAACGTCCGGCACAGAACCAATCGCAGCGCCCTCAGTTCAAAGCACCATTTGTGCCAAAGAGCGACTGGACTCAGCCCGTCCCCAAAGATAGCGAGATACCACATCTGGCCGGTCGCTCACCCAGGGATATTTAGTAGACACTAGACGCTAGATTCTAGATACTAGAATAACCACAAAAAGACAACGAGCCCCGTTCGCGGAGCTCGTTGTTTTCGTGCTCGGACGCGCCAGGGGCTCTACTGAAGCGGCAGTCTTGCAGCCGCACGCATCAGTTCGGTGGGTAGGTCGGACATCTCGATCTTGCCCACAGGGGTATCCGTCTGGTAGGTGATGTGCGACGGCCCGGATGCGTTCCATCCCCTCTCGAGGAGATGGAAGTGGACAACGACAGGGTTGCCGACGTTGAGTGATTCATGGCTGCCTCCAGACTGTTTGTACGGTCCGGCAAGCCATGCCTTCTCGAGGTAGTAAAGACTGAGCTCGTACAACAGGCTCTCAGGAGTCATGCCTGCGATCGAGTCGACGCCCAGTGCGCCTGCGATGATGTGGTGCTTCGAGCCGGCTAGGGATTGCTGGGCGACCCGAAGGGCGGCTTGCCTGATCGCTTCGGGGGCAAGCTCGGGGATGATGAACGGACGGCGTGGCCTGAACTCCGTAGCCTCGGTGACGCCGAGACATAGCCGCTGTTCGTCTGTGAAGATGACGACGAGGACGTCGTCTGGGCCTGCATCGCTGTAGTCGATGTCGACGAGTGCGCTGGGGCTCACGATGATTCCCATGGTATCTCACTTTCTGAACTGTGGTGTGCGTGGATGAAGCTATCCGCTGAATAAGTACTATTTAGCATTGCTACAGTAAATGCAAGCATAACCCTCTTGCATTTTGTGGTAAATTATGCTACAATTAGAGAGTACTGAAGTCTCGACAGGGTAGAATTCGAGAACTATACTAGAAACGGATTATGACTAAAAAGAAAAAACGCGCGAGCAAGAAACTCGATAAGCCGCAGCACCAGCTACCGGATGGGTTTTGGCGTCAGACATGGGCGATCGTCCTGATCGTTCTCGCATTGCTCCTGATCGTCGCGATGTTTGGCTCGGGCGGGCCTCTACTCGATAGCTTCTTGGGGCTGTCGCGGACGCTCTTTGGCGGGGCAGTGTTTGTGCTGCCGATCCTGTTTGTATTTATCGGGGTGAGTACGTTTCGCGCTGAAGAGAACCGTCTCGCGACCGTCATGAAATTTGCCTCGCTCCTCCTTATCGTCTGGGTCGCGGGGTTGCTTGGTGTCTTTATGAAAGAGCCTGATAGCTCAGAACTCGCCCAGACTGGTGCGGGTGGTGGTCTCATCGGCTGGTTGGCAAACCAAGCTATGCTTAGCCTGGTGAACTCGAGTGTCGCGAGCTTTATCTATCTCATCTTGATCGTCATCACGTTGCTCTTTGTCCTTGCCGTACCGCCACAATCGATCATCGACTTTTTCCGCAACCTCTTTGTCCGTGATAAGGGTGAATTGGCCGATAATAATGCTGCAGTGGCAGAGCGTGCCAATAGCCTTGATAGCAAAGAATTCAAGCTCAACGAAGGTGTACCGACTGTCATGAGCAAAGAGTCGAGCGGACTCAGTTCTCTCAAAAACAGCTACAAGCAGGACAAAGTTGCCGAGAGCAAGACAGCGCTTACCAGTGCCACTGATCCTGACTGGGAATTCCCGAGTCTTGACCTCTTGGAGAAAAAACAAAGCCCAGCCGACGCGGGTGACGTGAAGCACAATGCGCAGATCATCAAAGACACGCTCAGCGAATTTAGCATCGATGTTGAGATGGAAGGTGCCAATATCGGGCCAAAAGTCACGCAGTATACGCTCAAACCACCGAGTGGCGTGAAACTCAGCCGTATCTCAGCGCTGGAGACCAATATCGCGCTCAATCTCGCCGCCCAAGCACTGCGTATCGAGGCGCCGATCCCCGGTCAGCGTGCCGTCGGTATAGAAGTGCCAAACCGCAAAGCAGCCGATGTGCGTCTCTACGGCATTCTCAGTAGCAAACAGTGGACGGGTGCGGGTGAACCGCTTAGTTTTGCGGTTGGTAAAGACATCGCGGGCGACGCGGTCGTCGGTGAGCTCAACAAGATGCCGCATTTGCTCATCGCTGGTCAGACTGGTTCGGGTAAATCAGTCATGATCAACACGCTTCTCAGTAGCCTCCTGTACCGTAATAGCCCGAGTGACATGCGCCTGATCCTCGTCGACCCCAAACAGGTCGAGATGACGCCGTATGCCGATATCCCGCATCTGCTCACACCTATCATCACCGAGCCAGAGAAGACCATCAGTGCGCTCAAATGGGCGGTCAACGAGATGGAGCGCCGCTATACCTTGCTGGCCGAAGAACGCGTCCGTGACATCAAGAGCTACAACGCCAAGAAGCCTGAAGAGATCATGCCCTATATCGTCATCGTCATCGATGAGCTGGCCGACCTCATGATGATCGCCGCCCGCGACGTCGAGGCGCTCATCGTGCGTCTGGCGCAAAAAGCGCGTGCCGTCGGCGTACACCTTGTACTCGCGACGCAGCGGCCGAGCGTCGATGTGATCACGGGGCTCATCAAGGCCAATATACCGGCGCGTATTGCTTTCACCGTGGCGAGCCAAGTTGATAGCCGTACTATTCTCGACCAGGTAGGCGCTGAAAAACTACTCGGCCAAGGTGATATGCTCATGTTGACGCCACAGATGAGCAAGCCGAAACGTATTCAGGGCGCGTGGGTGACGGATGATGAGGTCAACTCGATCACCGACCACCTGCGTATGCAGCGCCCACCGCAGTACGATGACGAGATTGTCGCCCAGCCCGTCCAGCTCAATGGCAAGGGCGGGGTAGTCATGGACTTCGATGGGGGGGGCGGTGATGACGATATGTTTCGTGATGCCGTGCGAGTCGTCGTCGAGAGTCGCAAAGCCTCTACCTCTCTCTTACAACGCAAACTCCGTATCGGCTATGGCCGCGCCGCGCGTATCATTGAAGAGATGGAAGAGCAGGGTATCATCGGTCCGGCCGACGGCGCCCGCCCGCGCGACGTCCTAATGACGAGCATGGCCGATTTCGGCGGTGGTGGTGACGGTGGTGACGAGACTGATGAATACGGGATACCACGATAGTGAGTAGATGTTGGATTTTGGATTATAGATTTTGGAATTAAAACAGAGTGTAGCCACTAGATAGTAGGGATGTCGATAAAACGCTGGGGAGAAATTATAATTGACTTAATATAATAAAAGTGCTATAATAATAGTCAGACTCTTCGTAACATTTGGGGTTGTACCTACTACTCTCAATATCCAGTGTACCGTTCAGGGTAAATTAGATACTTTGAACGGTGCGCTGGAAAAGAGTCCTGCGCGCAACTGGCGGAATGAGCCGCTGGTATGGAGGAGTCCTAGCAGACCATCGAGGAGATGACATGCGGAACTCGCAACGCAACACCCGTCGCCAATCCTGGCTGACGGCCTACCGCATCTTCGCGGTCGCCGCGCTTGCGGTTATCGTGATGATGCAGAGCGTCCTACTCGCAAGGTCGTTCGCACCGAACAACTCGGTGCAGGCGACCAAGGTCGAAAGGGCGAGTGTCTACCTCCAGGATGCTGGGTTCGGTAACCCGGTTTACCTGGGCGTCACGCCTGCAAGCGAGGGTGAATACCCGACGTTCCAGGCGACCGCCATCGGTGGGCAGACGGTCAAGCTCTTCATCCGTACCACCCCTGGTGGCGGATGGGAGATCCAGCCGGCAACGGCGGACGGGGGCTACATTCTCGACTCCGTCAAGTCCGCGGATGACCTCGCGTACGCCGCTCAGGAGGCGGTCTGGAAGTGGGAGAACATCCCACCGAGTATCCAGCCGCGTACCGATGGGTCGTGGGGGGAGTACGAGAGCCGCAAGTACATGTACGAGCAGCTCAAGAAGTACAGCCCTGACAAGTCGTACTGGACGGCTCCTCGGAGCGAGACGTACGGCTGGCCGCGCAAGTAGCCCAACACGTCGGCGGATGACGACATAATCCGCGCCCCCAGTGGCAACACTGGGGGTTTTACTTTTATTATTATCTCTGTTATAATAGTACGCATTATTAACCTAACTGCGACGCGTCGAAGCACGTAGTCGCCCCGCCTGGTGGCGGGTCCATAGGAGGTCACTATGCGAGAATACGAACTCGTGGTGGTGTTGCATCCTGATCTGGAATCAGATCTCGAGACGACACTGACCAAAGTTCGCGCTATTGTCACGAGTAGCGGCGGAACATTAACCAAAGAGGACAACTGGGGCAAAAAACGCCTGGCGTACCGAGTGAAAGGCGAAGATTTCGGTATCTACGTCTACTTTGAGGCGCAAATGCCAGCTGAGGCAGTTGCCAAAGTGAATGGTACGCTCAATATCACCGATGGTGTGCTGCGGTTCTTGCTGACTAGTGTCGATCTGAGAGCCCGCAAAGCCATCGCTGAAGCCGAGGCTGAGAAGGCCGAGAAACAGGACGACAAAGAGGAAGAGTAAATTAATAAGTAGACGTTAGATTTTGGATGTTGGATTTTGGAAGTAGCGATACGTCACTCTTCTAAAATCTATAATCTATCATCCATAATCTACTTTTGCGACCAAAGGGAGTAAGGTATGAAGGGGTTTAACAAAGTAGTTCTCATGGGCAACTTGACGCGCGATCCTGAGACACGGACGACGCCAAGCGGCCAATCGGTCACGCAGTTTAGTCTGGCGGTCAACCGTACGTGGCGTAGCGCCGACGGTCAACAGCAAGAAGCGGTCAGCTATATCGACTGTGTCGCCTGGGGCAAGCCTGGTGAGATCATTGCTCAGTACATGAGCAAAGGCCGCGCGCTCCTCGTGAGCGGACGTCTTGACCAGCGTAGCTGGGAAGACAAAGAAACAGGTGGCAAGCGCAGCAAAGTTGAAGTTGTGGTAGAAGATTTCAACTTTGTCGACGGCGGACAGGGCGGCGGTGACCGTGGCGGCTCATTTGACGGCGGTAGCGCACCACGTACCTCATCGGCTGCAACCAAGAAGTCAGCACCTGCCGAAGAGGTGGATGACCAGCCGATTGATTTATCGGATATTCCGTTTTAGTAAAAGTAATTAGTAGAAGATGGATTTTGGATTTTGGATTTTGGAAGTAGCTACATGCGATTCTTCTAAAATCTAACATCTATCATCTAAAATCCACTTTTACTCCGAAGGAGTAAATTTATGGCTCGCAGATTTAAAAAAGACATCCCGGTCGTATTTGACTACAAAGACCCGAAGGCGTTACTTCGCTTTGTAAATAGTTATGGACAGATCGAACCGAGTAGCAAGACCGGCCTCAACCCACGCCAACAGCGTAGTTTGAGCGTCGCGATCAAACGCGCTCGACATTTGGCGCTGATGCCGTTTGTTAGCCAAGGCTAGCAAAAAGTAGAAGATGGATTTTGGATTATAGATTTTAGAAGGGAACATGCAGAAAATCACTTCGTATCGTGATATGGAAGTATGGCGCAAAGGCCGTGAGCTTGCGCGGATGATTTATGCGAGAACCGCACAATTTCCATCTTCGGAGCAGTTTGGTATTACGAATCAAATGCGTCGAGCCGCGGTTTCTATACCGAGTAATATTGCCGAAGGGTTTGGTCGTGCAACAGCGAAGGAAAAGTCGCAGTTCTATCATGTCGCCAAGGGTTCACTCGCGGAGCTTGAGACACAATCCTATATTGCGAGCGACATAGGATACTTGCAGGAGAGCGATCTTGAGGATATTATCCGGCTTGCCTCGCTCACTCATCGACTACTTCAAGGTTTAATCAAGGCGAATAAGGAGCGTCTCTAGGTTTTGTGATTTCTTCTAAAATCCAAAATCTAAAATCCAAAATCTACTATGTACAGCCCCACTGATCTCAAAAAAGGCACCGTTATCCAAATCGACAACCAGCCCTACCGCGTCATGGACTATAACCAAAAAGTCATGGGGCGGGGTGGTTCGATAGTCAATGTAAAAGTGAAAAATCTCATCACGGGTGCGATGTTGCCGAAGACCTACAAGGGTCAGGACAAGATAGAGCCAGCTGAAGTGACGAGCCGCACGGTGCAGTACCTCTACAGTGACGGCACGGATTTTCACCTGATGGACCCGACCACGTTTGACCAGTTTCAGGTCGATGCCGAGACGATGAACGATGCCGAAAAATACCTGCACGAAGGTGATGAAGTGAGTTTGCAGTTCTTCGGCGAACGCGTCATCAATGTCGAGCTACCAACAGCGGTCAGCCTCACTATCACCTATGCCGAAAATGTCGTCAAAGGCGATACGACGAGCAGCGTGCTCAAAGACGCAACGACCGATACTGGTCTCGTCATCAAAGTGCCGGCATTTATCAAAGAAGGCGATGTGATACGCGTCGATACACGCGACGGATCGTATCTCGAGCGACAGAAGTAGATATTGGACGATGGACGTTTGACGTTGGATAATGCATTGTATGATAGTTTCATTTACTGATCTTAAGGCCTGGCAGCAAGCTCATAAGCTTGCATTACTCGTGTATAAAGTGAGTGAGAGCTTCCCTAAGTCAGAGCAATTTAGCCTCATTCCTCAGTTACGCCGCGCGGCATCCTCTGTGACTTCTAATATTGCAGAAGGGTATGGTCGTTTGTCAGAAAAAGATCGCGAGCATTTTTACGTGATGGCTAGCGGGTCAATTTACGAGATAAAAAGCCAATTATTGTTGGCGCGTGATTTGGGGTATATACAGGAGTCAGATTTTCAACACCTCGTTATACAATCAAATACAGCACACAAGCTTCTCAACGGTCTACTCAAGGCGCATAAACATGGGAGGCAAAAACCTAATGTCTAATGTCCAGCGTCCAACGTCACGAGAGCGGCTAGACCATGCCGTTTTTCGGCGTGGTCTATGCCACTCTCGTTCCTCCGCTGAGAGCTGGATTCGCTTGGGCAAGGTGAGGGTAGATGGTCGAATTGTCACCAAATCCGGTCATTTTGTAGATGAAAGTGCAACGATAAAGCTTGAGAGCGATGAGAGATATGTGAGCCGTGCCGGGTTGAAACTGGCGAGTGTGGCAGGAAAATTTGGGATTGATTTCAGAGGTAAAACCGTGCTTGATGTAGGATCGTCAACAGGTGGCTTTACGGATTATGCACTGCAACACGGTGCCGCGAAGGTGATCGCGGTCGATGTCGGAACGGATCAGATGCACCCGAGTCTGCGGGATGATCCGAGGGTGGAATTGCATGAGAAATTAGACATTAGACAGTTGACATTAGACGTTCGGAAAGAAAGTGCGATAAACCCAATGTCCAATGTCCAACGTCTATCGTCTTTGCCCGATATTGTCCTCATCGACGTCAGTTTCATCTCACTCCGTGAAGTCTTGCCTCATATCTCATACCTCATGACTCATGCCTCCATCTGTGTGGCTATGCTCAAACCGCAATTTGAGGCGGGGCGTAATCAGGTGAGCAAAGGTGTGATCAAGAACGATCGTGTACGTCGGCAGATACTCCACGATTTTGAGGTGTGGGCGCGGCAGTACTTTATCGTCCTTGACAAAGCCGATAGCGAGGTGACAGGGGTACATGGCAATCGTGAGCGGTTCTATATACTGAAGATTGCAAAAGTATAATCTCTATGGTATAATCACTGACATGTGTTGCCTAAAGCAGGTGACATGTGCTGTCGGTTGAGGTGAGCGGAGTCGGGTCATTGCCCGATGCGCCCTCAACAGGCGCATTTTGACAATCCGATTCATCTCACATGAGCCGACGTTACATGTCCACTGCCGTCAGGCGGCCGATCAGTCTTGGGGTTTCCAGGCTGGTCAACTCCAATGAAAGGAACCCTCATGCGCAGGTTGCGCACCCTGGCCGCCATCATCGCGGCCTTCCTGTTCGTCCTCGGCGGCGGGGCGGCCATCGCCTACGCCGCCACTGGCCCATCTGGCACGACGAGCTTCGGCTCGGTGTGCCTCGCAGTCGGGGCCAGCGGTCCGGTCACCGTGACCTACACCAACACTGGAGACGTTGCCCTCGTGGGTCACGTCTTCTACCGGCAGGATCTCGTCGCGGGTGGCACCGCGGATGTGCCTGTCAATAGCACCGTCACCGTCACCGTGACCGTGACGGCCGGGAATGACTACGAGGCCAGGCTATTCAGCCTCGACGGAACTTCCTTGGACGCCTCGCTGTCCGGTATTGCGGTAGGGGCGTGTCCCCCCTACACCCCGTCCGCCACCGTGGTCACCCAGACCGTGGTGGCTAACGCCCC
>CAYWYG010000013.1:22354-22477 GCA_964462335.1 uncultured Candidatus Saccharibacteria bacterium
CGTCTCGGCCGACGGCAAGACGGCGACCCACGTGGTCACCGACTCGTCGTACGCGGGGGTGGCCCCCACCCCCTACACCCCGTCCGCCACCGTGGTCACCCAGACCGTGGTGGCTAACGCCCC
>CAYWYG010000014.1:0-22179 GCA_964462335.1 uncultured Candidatus Saccharibacteria bacterium
AAGCCGCTGGGCGATGTGCGGGTGATGATCTTTTCAGGGTCACTCGTCAAGGATTCGACAAGTGATGTTGATGTCTTGATCGCTGGCGATATCAACAAGACGCAGGCTAAAAAGTTCATCAAAGAACTCGAAGAAGAAGAGAACCGTAGCCTCAATTTTTCGGTCATGAGCTATCAAGATTTTTATTATCGACTCAGTATTCGTGATCGCTTCGTTGTGGCTATCACATCAGGCAAACATACCGTTATCGCTGATACTGAACAAATAGTAGATCAAACATAAGGGAGAGAGAAATGGACCTAACTTATTGTGGTGGTAACTGCCTAGAAATCGCTGTAAAAAAAGAAACAATCGTCATTGATGGCGCACTTGGGAGTATCGGACTAAAGGATATTACAGAGAAGGATGGTGTCTACATAGCCACTCAGCCTGTATTCAACCCTGCGGTGACTGATGCGATCACTATCGACGGACCTGGTGAGTATGAAGTCCGAGGTGTCTCTATCAAAGGGGTAGCTGCACAACGCATGCTCGACGATAGTAGTGTAAAAAATGCGACGATGTATCGTATCGTAGCAGAAGGCGTATCGATTGTGGTCGTCGGTCATGTTTATGCGCCATTGACCGAGACCCAGCTGGAGGCGCTCGGCGTCGTCGACATTGCGGTCGTGCCAGTAGGGGGAAATGGCTACACGCTTGACGGCCATCAAGCTGCAGCTGTCGTTCGGCAGCTCGAGCCAAAAGTCGTGATCCCAACGCATTACGAAGACAAAGGGGTGACCTATGAGGTACCACAGCAACCGTTGGCAGACTTCCTCAAAGAAGTTGGTGGCGAGCATCAGGTGATGGGCAGCTACAAGCTCAAAGGTGCCGTATTTCCATCATCTCTGACGGTCGTTGAGCTCACTCGCTCTTGACCTCTGTCGGGAAATCATATAAAATAGTTCGAGCTTTAGGTAAAGATAAAGGATAACGATATGGCAGCACGATGTGAACTGACCGGTAAAGGTAAGCAATTCGGCCACAATGTGAGCTTCTCTTTGCGACGCACCAACCGTGTCTTTAAACCAAATCTTCAGAAGAAAACATTTGTCGTCGATGGACAGAAGGTCACTATGAACCTGAGTACACAGGCGATACGTATACTCAAGAAAAAAGGCATTATTTCTTGAGTCTGTAGGCACAGAATAAAGAGGCCATTGTGAGGTCGGTGTAGAGCGCCGGCCTCTTGCTTCTACAGATGATGCAAGCCTTGGGCTTCAGAGATATTCAAGGTATAATTGTGACATGAATATCGATGTTAGCTATCTGATGATTGTCCTGACCGTTATCTTGCTATCGATGACCGCTCATGAGGCAATGCATGGCTATATGGCGTACTGGCTGGGAGACCATACGGCAAAAAATGAAGGTCGGCTTACTCTCAATCCGATCATGCATATTGATCCTGTGTTGACGATTGCAATGCCACTTTTGCTCGCGCTCGTGGGCGCGCCAATATTTGGTGGTGCGAAACCAGTACCATTCAATCCTTTTGCCGTACGCGGCGGCGCATATGGTGCTGCATTGGTTGGTCTCATCGGTCCGCTGACCAATCTCGTTCTGTCTTTTGCCTTTTTTGCGATATACGCACTGTGCGGCATGCCGCAGGGACTCGCAGGGGATTTTCTCCAACTAGCTGTTGCCGTAAATCTAGGATTCTTTATATTCAATATGATACCCATCCCGCCACTTGATGGTTCGCGAGCACTTTATGCAGTCGCTCCTGAGAGCGTGCAAAATATAATGGATTATATTGAGCGCAATGGTCTCTTGGTGGTCTTTGCCCTCGTCATGCTGTTTAGCTCGCAAATCGGTCAGATTATTGTCACCGCCCAACAGGCGATACTACGGGTATACGGGGCGCTGTTTGGTATAACCATCGTCTAACTACTAGATAATGGACGGCGACGGCGATATAATGTAAGTGTCCTTCGATATAGTTCCGAGGATTATGATTTCCTAACATCAAGATGAAAGGGAGCTCAATATTTGGACGCCTTTTGGGGCGTACGTGAGAGCACCCACCTTGCGCTTACGCGGGGGATTCATCTATCCTCGGACTCCGAAGGGCATTTTGTAACAGGGTGTAGCTTAGTCTGGTAAAGCGCTGCGCTGGGTGAAAACCGCCTGTGGCGGTTTGCAAGGGAGCCAACTCTTGCGAACTGGTTCGCAAAGATGTTGTGATGGGGTCGCGGAACGTGACTGCAGAGGTCGACTAGTATAAACTGGACGTATCGGGGTTTAGCGCAGTTGGTAGCGCGCTGCGCTGGGGGTGCAGAGGTCATCGGTTCGAATCCGGTAACCCCGACCAAATTTGAAGATGAAAAAAGATTACTGGGATTTTACGAAGCAAGAGCCATTCGTCGAAATTGCTGCTAGATATATGTCGTCTCATGGGAAAGCTTTAGATATTGGCTGTGGTGACGGAAGAAATGCGATATATCTTGCTCGAGAAGGTTTTACGGTTTGTGCAGTTGATGTGGATGCAGATAAATTTAGTCTTATACATTCTTATAATCTCGATCACAGCCCAAAGATATCAACTGCTGTTAGCGACATTCTAGCATTCACATCAGATGAACAGTACGACTTAATTGTTTGTGACATGGTGCTGCATTTTCTAACAACATCATTAGAAGTCGACGATGCTATATGCATCCTGAAAAATATGACAGCTAGGGGCGGCATACATGCGATTAGTGCTTACACTGACAAGAACGCGATAGGTAAGCGTCCATATCTATTCATGCCTAATGAGCTTAGGGATTGTTACGAGGGGTGGGAAATCCTACAGTATAATGAAGTCCCAACTAAATGGTTCCTTATGCCTGGAGAAGATACGCCTAGGAGAAACGAAGCGGTGTACCTGATTGCAAGAAAAAAGTATAATAGTAAGTAAGTATGAAACAAAAAGTTGTCACCAAGGCCATTGTTAAACAAGACGGCAAAGTTCTCCTCCTTAGGCGCAGAGGAGGTAGGCCATCAATCGCTGGGTTGTATGAACTACCCGGCGGACGGGTACATATCACCCAACAGCCAAAGGATGCGCTCGAACACGCCTTCAACATCCACCTTGGCGTCAGTGCCGAGACCGTGCAACTTGACGACGTCATGACTTTTATTGACCCCGACGATCGCGAGCTCCAGTATCTCTTTATACTTTTCCAGGCAAGCCTCAAAGTTACCGATCGTACTATCGCGCTAAGTGATGAATACGACAGATATGTCTGGAAGCAGTTGTCAGATATACAACTAGAAGAAATCACTCAGTCCACACAACAATTGCTAGGATTGGTACCGGTCGCTTATTCGACGAGAGGAGAGGAGGAAGTGGTTGTGATTCGTGATGCAAAAGGTACAACGTGTGAAAAAGTCGTAGCCTACAGCGATGGCGGCTCTCGTGGCAATCCCGGCCCGTCGGCGAGCGGCTATGTGCTGCTTGATGAGGGCGGTAAAGTCATCTATGAGGGCGGGTCATTCCTCGGCATCACGACCAATAATGTTGCCGAATACCAAGCTGTCTATTTGGCACTCGAAAAGGCGCTAGAGTTTGGGGCATGTGTCGTCGATATGCGCATGGACAGCCAGCTCGTCGCCAATCAGATGAACGGCATTTATCGTGTCAAACATCCTGATCTTGCGGCTATCCATGCGCGTATCCAAGAAATGTCGGCACAATTTGAAAAAGTGACCTATACCTATGTTGCTCGTGAGTACAACAAACTCGCCGACGGTATGGTCAATAAGATACTTGATCAGCACGAAAACGAATAGATACGTTATAATAGACAATCGTCAGATCATTAGGTGATGGCTCGTACATTTCGTACTAGAGGAAAGTCCGGGCAGTATGGGACAAAGACAGCCGCTAACGGCGGCCGGGGGCGACCCTAGGGAAAGTGCCACAGAAACGATACCGCCCTCATTATCCTGATCGGTAAAGCGATCACGAGGGTAAGGGTGAAAGGAGCGGTGTAAGAGACCGCAGTCGACCACGGTGACGTGGAAGAGAGGTAAACCCTGTCTGCTGCAAGGAGATCTGGGCCCCGCCACTTGGCGGGCCAGTCCTGTTGTCTCAGATCGATAAACCCGCTTGATCCGCCAGCTGGCGGACTAGATAGATCATCATCCACGACAGAACCCGGCTTATCGATGATCTGACATCTTAAAACCCGCAGGTATGCGGGTTTTAAGATGGTTGAAATACCGAAAACCTATTTGACGGATTTGACGATCGCGGCAAAGGCAGCTGGTTCACGGGCGGCAAGCTCGGCAAGTGTCTTGCGGTCAAGCTCGATGCCTTTGACTTTTAGATCGTTCATCAATTTGCCATAGGTCGTGCCGTTTTCACGGGCGGCAGCATTGATACGGGTGATCCAGAGACTACGGAGGTCACGTCGTTTGTTGCGTCGGTCACGATACGCGTACTCAAGCGCGCGGGTGACAGCTTGTTTGGCGAGGCGGAAGCTGCGGGTGCGGGCATGCTGCATACCTTTGGCTTCAGCCAATACTTTACGGTGTTTGGCGCGTCCAGTGACGCCACGTTTGATTCTCATAACAGTTAGACTCCTAGCGATCGTTTAATATTTTTGGCGATTTTGCCAGTGATTTCGGCAGGTGAGCCGATGACACGCTTGCGGCGGGCGCTTTTGCCAGCCAAAAAATGTCCGCCGAACGCGCGGCGTCGCATGACTTTGCCGGTCGGCGTCTGTTTGATCCGTTTGGCGGTGCTTTTGTGGGTTTTGAGCTTTGGCATTATTTTCTCCTTACGGAAACGCTTAGGTTACGGCCAGCCATGACCGGAGTACCTTCGACAACTGCACCTTCAGATAGAGATTCGATGATCTTTTTCATCAGCTCATGACCGATTTCTTGATGAGCCATTTCGCGACCTCTGAAAAATATCATGATCTTCACCTTGTCGCCGTCTTCGAGAAAATCGCGTATTTTGCGAAGTTTGATCTCGAGATCATGCTGACCGATTTTGAGACCGAGACGCATTTGTTTGACGTCTCCACCTTTGGCATTCTTGCGGATCCGCTGTTGTTCCTTCATCTTTTGATACTGGAATTTACCCCAGTCTACGATTTTGGCAACAGGCGGAGATGCCTGAGGTGATATCTCGACCAGATCAAGTCCGGCCTTCTCGGCTTCTGAAAGTGCAGCACTGCGCGATAAGATGCCGAGCTGTTCGCCCGATGCACCTATCACTCGCAACTCCGATGCGCGTATAGCACCGTTGATGCGCGTCGATCGATTGTTGATACCGTCTCCTCTTATGTGCGCGGCCGCCTATCATGACGATTGCAACCAACGCGGGTTATTATTTTCACGAGTCATTGTAACAGATAGGGGAGTGGAATGCAACCGTATCAGCCGGTGGCCGCCTCTGTTCGATATTGGAGTGCTTCGGCAATATGCGCGGGTTCGATTTGTGCCACATCCTCGAGGTCAGCGATAGTTCGAGCGACACGGATAACCTTGAAATAACTGCGGGCCGAGAGGTGCATCTTCTGGGCGGCAGACTGGAGTAGCTGCTCGGCACTATCTGATAAGCGGGCGTAGCGAGCGAGTTGCTTGCCAGTTAACTGGGAATTACTTAGGGGTTTTTTGTACCGTGCATACTGTACCTGACGTGCGTTGGTCACGCGACTGCGCCATACGTAAGATAGTGAATCAGATGACACAGCGTGGCGGAGGAGGAAATCTTTTTCTGATGCGCGAGCAACATGGACAACCAGATCGATACGGTCGAGTAGCGGTCCTGAGACACGTTTTTGATAGTGGAGCAGCTGCGTTGTCGTGCACGTACACTCGCGGCTCATGTCACCGTAGTATCCGCACGGACAGGGGTTTTTCGTCGCGATCAGCATAAAATTTGCCGGGTAGGTGACTTTTGTACCGGCGCGGGAAACATGAATGACCCTATCTTCCAGTGGCTGGCGAAGCGCTTCGAGGCTGGCCCGAGGGTATTCGGGCAATTCATCGAGAAACAACACGCCGTCATGAGCAAGGCTGATCTCTCCTGGGACTGGCTTCGTGCCACCACCGACGATCGAGATAAAACTTGCGGTATGGTGGGGCGAACGAAAGGGGCGCTCGGTCATGATCCCATCCTCGGTCTCACCGCTAAGACTGTAGAGTTTGGTGATCTCCACCATTTCATCGTGCGTTGGCGGCGGCATGATGCCCACAAGTGCCTTTGCCAACATTGTCTTGCCCGCGCCCGGCGGACCATCAAGTAGGACATTGTGGTGTCCCGCAGCCGCGATGAGCAGGGCGCGTTTGGCATGGTCCTGACCTTTGATATCACTTATGTCTATCGATGGTTTTTTTGCAACGAAATCACCAGCAGACCATCGAGTAGGTTCGATGACTTTTTCACCACAGAGATGTAGATAGACATCACGTAAGTTTGTTGCAGCAATTACATCGATATCAGATACCAAAGATGCTTGTTTCGCATTTTGCGTCGGCACGATGACGGTACGCACTCCAGCCTTCTTCGCCGTCTCTGCGATGGAGACAACGCCGCGAATGCTACGCAATGTGCCGTCCAATCCCAGCTCGCCAGCCACTGCAATATCGTTGATTTTATCGCTACGTAGTTGCCCGGTTTCCGCTAAAATGGCAAGTGCAATCGGCAGGTCATAATGCGAGCCGTCTTTTTGTATATTGGCGGGCGAGAGATTGACAGTTACTTTGCTGTCAGCAAAATTGAGATGGGTATTGCGGATTGCGCTTCGGACTCGTTCCTTGGCTTCGTCAACTGATTTGGCTGCAAGCCCGACGATTTGCAAAGTAGGGAGACCTTTGACCATGTCACACTCGACACGGACGACAGTACCCTCAAACCCGATTGGTGCAACCGTACATACAGTAACCGACATAGTAATTTAAAGTATGACGCAGTAGGTTAGGGGATGCAAACATGAGCGGGATATGTCTGAATCGAAGACCTAATCTTGCTTACGGTATATTTTGTGCTATAATATGATTCACGCGGGGCTGAAATACGCTTTCGACGATCGGAATTTAACAGATCATTTTGCAAGCCGACCACTGACGTAATCAGTATTTTAACTGCAAATCCAATTGCAAAAGCATGGGCTGCAGTGAAGAGCACATTTGCTCCTCGCTACGCCTTTGCGCCAGTTGTAGCCTAAAACGCCGCAACCATTCTCTCGTTGACATCCTATAGACGCCAGAGAGTGTTATATTCATAGGGTTCGATGCGTCTATAGCTGTGAAGTAGACGTGTGACGTTCATTCATAGAACGAAGGCTACTATTTTTGATATTTCTTGAGGCAGTCCCGTCAACCCAGAACTATCTATGCTTGTAGACGAATGATAGGTTACCGACCGGACCTGGGTGCAATACCCAGCAGCTCCACCAAAGAAAGAATCTTACTCGCACGTGGTAGGATTTTTTCTTTGGTAGAAGATGCTGAGACGCGGGAAACACCTGAGGTACTCCCTAAAATTCCGAGGTGAAATCTGTACGGCTGTGAAGTGAGGAATTGTAGCATGTGGTGGGAGTAGGGCATCTTTATTTGGGATATACTAAGGATATGAAGCAATTACGAGGGGTCAATCTCGGTGGGTGGTTGGTGTTGGAGCGCTGGATTACACCTGGACTGTTTGAGGGCAGCGAGGCCAGAGATGAGTATGACCTCTGTTGTGATTATGGCGAACAGGCTCACCAGCTCTTAGCAATGCATCGCCAAAATTTTATCACCAAACGCACCATCAAACAGATCAAAGCGAGAGGTCTCGACACGGTTCGTTTGCCGATAGGCTACTGGTTGTTCGATGACGTATCACCATTTGTTGCCGGCGCCGATGATTGTGTACATCAGTTATTTCGTTGGTGCAACGAGCTAGGCATAGGGGTGATACTGGACATTCATGCCGCTCCAGGATCGCAGAATGGCTGGGACCACAGTGGACATGCCGGCCAGATTGGCTGGGGAAGCACTGAGACCGTCCAGGCGACGCTTAATTTTCTACATGAGGTAATAGAGCGATATGGACATGAAAATGCCTTAGAGGCGATAGAAGTGCTCAATGAGCCACATTGGGATGTCTCTCTGGGTACGTTGCTCGAGTATTATCAAAAAGCGTACGATCTCATCAGGGGTATGTCGCCAACATTGCCAATCATCATGAGCGATGCTTTTCGGCCAGATGATATGGCCAGGCAGCTACAACGTCATCGATTTACAGGGGTAATGATGGATGTCCACTTATATCAATTATTTACCGACGAAGACAGAGCACTTGATTTCGAAGGACATCTCCACAAGACACGGCATCTATGGGCAAACCATCTGCATGATCTGCAGCAACGCGTACCCATCATTGTTGGCGAGTGGAGCGCTGCTATGAGTGAGCTTTACCAACCGATCGATCAGCCGGCTCACGTATACAATTATGCTCATGTTGATTACGTCAAATATTTTACAGCACAGCGCGATGTGTTTGATAAGGCCGGTGTGAGTTGGACATACTGGACGGCAAAAACCCAGTATGGCGGACCTTGGAGTTTACTGGATAATCCAGATTTTATCGCAATCACTACAGCATGAATAGCATCTACGACATGCAAAAACGACCGCCTGCGAGGAACGGTCGTTTTCTTTTGATTTTTTTCGTTTTTGTTTTCGTTTTTGCTTATGAATAAGTTTTGTATTCATAAGCTACCCCTATAATAGCGCGTAAAAACGCTTGTGTCAATGAAAATATCGTGTAATTTTTACCTGTGGAAAAGTATTGTATTTCCTAAAGTTTGGTGGTGCATGTATTGTTCAGTTTTTCATGTTGCCTATAATGAGAATATGCATGAATTAGTACCACGTGATACACACTGTCTATGGCAGTATCACTATCTACAGCAACCACCTGCTGCCGCCGATTGTATGATCGTCATGGCCGATGCTGACGAGCGAGTTGCGCAATATGCCGGGCTCCTTCTCAAGGATCGTCATTACTGGAACATCGTTATTGTGGGTGCGCCTGAAATTGCTCAAAGGGCGAGGGATATTATGCACCAGCTCGGTTACGAAAAGGATTTGATCATTCACGGCGCTATGGTGCACATGTCACACGAAGCGTCAGCGGTTTTCAAGACGCTTCAGGAGCTAAATGGTCCTATGCCATTAAGCATACATGTTGTGACTATGCCATACTTTGAGCGTCGTGTCTCGGCGACGTTTCAATCTTCATGGCCTGATCGGGATACGAAGGTGACGGTCTCATCGCCATACATGGATATCGACACGTGTGTGTCAGGACCGCATTCGTATAACTATATCGTCGCAAAGCTTGTTGGTGAGACAGAACGAATCATTCGCTATTCTAGCTATGGGTATATTGCTCCGCAGCAGGTTACTGGGGATGCTCGGGCCGCGTATGGTAGGTTGATTGCTGCAGGATTTACCCAAGAGATGATAAAAAATTAAAGTAATTTATACATCATAATACTGTAGTCGCAAATACACTGATCGTAGAGACATAATCCATTAATAACAAAAATAATACATAATTACAACAATAATCTGCATAAAACTATTGACCAAATAACAAGCTTGTGCTATAAAAGAAGGGAGCTTTTAACAAAAATAAAAAGCATAGAACGTTTAAAAAACTACATAAAACGGTAACAAAAATACAACGTAATTGCGTTTGATAGTGAAACGGCAGCTAAAAAATAAACACATTTTATGGCTGCCTCACACTACCAAACCCGCGTCGAGCAACGATATATTTGCATCATTTTGATGTAAATGTGAGCTCCGCGAAGTTGATCGCACCATATGCCCCGTTGATCCTCACCGATCAAAGAGGCAAGCGGTCAAGTCGCCTCGCGCGACAAGTCGTTACTCGTGACACGCGCCCTTTCAATTATATTTAGTGGCGGATGTCGTCACTGTAACATATCTACTTGTCGCGCAGGCACGCCAACATCTCGTATGATGCTATAGTAGAGAGCATGGCATCGCTATCAAAAAAGGTGATATATTTTTTACCGTTTGTAAGTTTTTTTACGGTATTTTGTATTATGAATTGGACCGACCCGGCCAATAACGTCACGAGCATATTGCTCGTGTTTTTATTGTTATATATATGCTGTGCAAGTGCTTTGTTTATACTTTTCTACGACGGCATCGCGATCATCAAGAAGGCATTTCATACAGGGAGAAATGCACAGGTTGATATGCATATATCTCTGCGGCGCGCGTATTATCTCTCGAGTATCATTGCATTTGCACCCATATGCTTACTTGCGATGCAATCAATCAATACTATCAAGCTGCTGGATCTTATCCTCGTAGGGGTCTTGACTGGGCTCGCGGTTTTTTATGTGATAAAACGCACGGCATAATACGATTGTAAGCATAGGCGTATCAGTAGTCGGTGTGCTATAATCTTCTCTATATGGAACCAACGCTACCATCTCCTCATGGTCTTCCTGAAATGGGGCCAGTTTTACCTAGGACACCAGAAGTGCCGTTATCACATGGCCCAGAGCAGTCGACCTCAGCTGAGCGACCCGCTCCTCAGGAACAACAGAGTGGTGCTGCGATCGGCGACACGCCTCCTCCTCTGCCGGCTGTACCGCTCCCGTCGGCTGTACCGGCAGCATCTCCATCGCAGTCGACGCATGCTGTGCAAGACGCGACAAATCCTGCGGTCGCGGCGGACGAAGATTTGATCGAGAAAGAGTGGGTAGAAAAGGCGAAAAAAGTAATTTCTGAAACGAAAAATGATCCATTCGCTCAAGAGCAGGCGGTAAGTCGTCTACAGGCCGATTACCTAAATAAGCGATACGGCAAGGTGATAAAAGTGCCGCAAGAGGAGTAGGGTGGGCGAAGTAGTTTTTGGCGTGGTCATCGCGACCCTCTGCATAGGGGGGTTTTTGACGGTTGTTTATCTGCAATATCGGAAGATCGTACGGGAAGCGAAGAATTATGAGCGTGGGCTGAAGATGGTGCCATTTTTGATTCATCTGCCCCCTCCAAGTGATGATATAGAGGCTGGTGGACGTGATGAGAGGGATATCACAGATGAAGCGTTAAGTCAGGCGCAAGTGATGTACAACATTATCTCAAGTACTGCGATGAAAGGGTTTAAAACGAAAGTTTACGGTCAGAGGCATATTGCATTTGAGATTATCGCGAGTAGAGGACTTGTACATTACTACGTCGCAGTACCACATGTGCTTGTTGATGTCGTGCAGCAGGCAGTATCGGCAGCATATCCGGCGGCTCGGCTCGAAGAAGTTGAGGAGCATAACCTTTTTAGCAAGGTTGGTAAGATAAGCGGAACGATCGGGGGCGAGTTTACTCTGAAGAAAGACTATGCGTTTCCGATCGCAACCTACCAGGAGTCAAAACGTGATGCGATGCGAGCATTGCTCAATGCACTGTCGGCTGCTGGGCGTGAAGATGGTGTAGGCATACAATTACTTCTCAGGCCAGCCCCAGAAGGCTGGGAGAAAAACGTTATTTTTAAGGCCAATAAAATTCGCAAAGACAAGGGGATCAAATCTGGTGGAGGTGGATTTGCGGGGGGCGTGATTGCACCAAAGGACTTGCTCGAAGCACTCTGGAAGGCTCCTGAGACGAAAGAAGTTAAGCCAGAGGATAAACAATTAACAACACTTGAGCAGTCAACGGTCGAAGCGATCGAGGAAAAAACTCGCCACCCCGGATACGAGGTATTAATACGTGTGGTCGCGTCGTCGAATGTCTCCGCAAGAGCGCAAGGTCTCATGAAAAATGTTGTTGCGAGCTTTGCTCTCTTCGATGCGCCCGGCAAAAATGGTTTTAAATTTAGTACGACAAAAAATGTTGAGCAGTTCGTTACCTCATTTATCTTCAGATTTTTCCCGCAAGACATCAAGAAGAACGTGCTGAATAGTGTCGAACTTGCAACAGTTTTCCATTTGCCTGATCAGAAAAATATCCCGACATCCCAGGTCCAGCGTCAAGCAACAAAACAAGTTGATGGCCCGCATCAAGTACTAGAGGAAGGGTTCTTACTTGGGTATAACCTCTTTCGTGGGGTGAAAAAGGAGATTCGCCTAGGTACGGTCGACCGTCGTCGACATACCTATATCATTGGTCAGACGGGTACTGGTAAGACGAACCTGCTTGTGAACCTAGCGTTACAAGATATGCTCGATGGCAAAGGATTTGCATTTATCGATCCTCACGGTGACGCAGCCGAGGAACTGATGGGCATGGTACCGAAAGAGCGTGTAGAGGATGTCATATATTTCAATCCTAGCGACATGGCTAACCCAGTTGGGCTCAATCTCTTTGAATATGATACGCCCGACCAGCGCGATTTCCTTGTGCAAGAGGCGATCGCGATGCTCTACCGACTCTATGACCCGGGTCATACGGGTATCATTGGTCCTCGCTACGAACACTGGTTTCGTAACGCAGCATTGACGATCATGAGTGACCCGAATGGTTCAAGCTTTATCGATATCCCACAGGTATTTAATGACAATGAGTTTTCTAAAGAGAAATTAAAGTACGTCACTGATCAGACAGTACTCGATTTCTGGAACAAAGAAATGGCTCAGACGAGTGACTATCATAAGTCTGAGGTTTTGGGGTGGTTTGTCAGCAAGTTTGGCGCATTTTTAAGTAATGAAATGATGCGAAATATTATCGGTCAGACTAAGTCTGGCTTCAATCTTCGTGACATCATGGACAAGAAAAAAATCTTACTTGTCAACCTCAGTAAAGGTAAAACAGGTGAGCTTAACTCGCAACTTCTCGGTATGATCTTTGTGATGAAATTCCAGGCGGCAGCGATGGGTCGCGCAGATATGCTTGAAAACCAGCGTGAGGATTTTGCGCTCTATGTCGATGAGTTTCAGAATTTTGCGACCGATAGTTTCGAATCGATTTTGTCCGAGGCTCGCAAGTACCGTCTTAACCTCATCTTGGCAAACCAGTTTATGACGCAACTGACGGACAAGATCAGGGAGGCTATCATCGGTAACGTTGGAACGATTATCTCTGGTCGTATCGGTACGACTGATGCGGAATTGATGGTAAAACGCTTTGCGCCTACATTTGATGCCGAGGATCTGACTCGACTACCGAACTATGAGTCTATTACGAGTGTGATGATTAACAATGTTCCGTCGCAACCATTTAGCATGTCGTTGCTGCCCCCGCTAGGCACGCCCAACTTGCAGCTTGCCAACGCGTTGAAGCGCCTTTCTGCTGCAAAATTCGGACGTTCTCGTGCCGAGGTTGAAAAAGAGATATTTGCACGATTAAGGGCGGGCGATGCAGCGCGTGATAAACGACGTGATGAATTGCTTAGTGGATCGCAATCAGCTCAGGCGGGTGCGGGGAGCTCGTCGAGTGGAACGGGCTCATCATTCCTAGACGAATGGCTCGCAAAACGTAAGCAAACTACGTCAGCACCCACCAAATCATCACCAGGTCAAGCAGGAGCTACCACCCAGTCGGCGGCTATACAGGAGATAGCTCAGAAACAACCGCTCGCTAGCTCGGATGATCGCCAAGAGGTACTTACTAAGGTCTCAGATTTGAAGAAATCAATGCCAAGATCTGAGGAAGCTGCGCCGCCGATCGCGAAGGCCCACAGCGATCCAGAAAATGATACGCGTTTACGACAACTACAGCACAAGGGGCTCGGACAGGGGGTATCGTTCGGTGTACAAGATCGAGCTGTGGCAGAACCTACAGCGGATGACCACAAGCAACTTGAATCAACATTGAAAAAGTTCGGTACTACTGGACGGACAGAGTTATCACGGAATGCCACCAAGGCGAACGATACAACAACACTCAAAATAGCGAAGACGAATGAGACTGATGACTTTGATGAAATATTTATTGATGTTCGCGGCAATATCCACCACTCAACACCCGGTATCGATGATAGTATTGATGATCCGCAGCCCGTTCCTGTCCAGCCTCAGCAAAGTAATGCATTGCCACAGGCTCCTAGTATTCAGACAGCAGCTGCGGCTCCATCCCAAATCGTACCTCCGCCAGCGTCAGGGCCGACGGCGCACTAGTATTCTCAGTTCGTTTTGCCTGTTGCGAGGATGCGTACGTAGTCAATCGATAGACCGATAACCCACCCAAGAACATACGACCCGATCATCTCAAAACCCGACAAGTGGTAGCCGTATTGACGACCGACAACATACATAACTGACAGGACGATGAATGCTACGACGCTTCCTAGGAGTAGTGCATTAGGCCTTGCGACTGTGCTACCTATAATCTCGCTAGACCGCTCTACGATAGGGGCGTGTATAACCTTACTGAAGGCGCGACGCGGGGTACTCATTTCTGATTGTACACGAGTTAGAGTCTGCTTGTATGCGCGCTCTTTTTCCTTCTTGGTGATTTTGCGAATGACCGTAGGACTTGCAGTTGGCTCACCGCCAGAACGATGCTCGCGACCAGCTTCTTTTGCAAATATTGCCTCAGCGCTCTTTCGTGCGGCATGTGCTTCACTGTCACGATTATGCTCGGGAGATGACTCTGCTGAGCTTTCAAGGTTACGAAGCTTCTCAGCCTGTTCAGCGGCTGCTTCAGAACCTGCAACTTTGACTTCTTGTGAGCTGATACGTTCCGTGCTATTCATTGCATCCTCCTCTACAGTGTCCCTGCGTTAAAGTCTTTGCGGATCAAGCGGACTTCGGTTCCAAGTTGTCGTGATCGGCTATAGAAGAATACGACGACCGCCGCCATGATACCTGAGAATACCATATTTTCGGCAGGTCCAGTGTTTGGTAATTGCTCCACGATGTGCTCAACTACTTTTGGCGTCGGGCAGTTCATGTTGATATTGACCGTATTGCCGAATGTGTTCGTCATGATGCAATCAAATGAATCTGGATCACTGACTCCACGAGCAGTGAGGGGAATTGAATCGAGGACTTTGACGGTAAGCGTGCGGGATACTTTCTCGCCAGCTTTTAGATCTATCTTTCCCCATGTCAGGTACTTGGCACCGTTGATGTCGCTTATTGCACCGCCACCGTTGTCGTAGATGGTCGCATACTCCAATACGTCAGACACATTCTCTTTAAACTCAACGGTTGCAGGGACTTTGCCGATATTGTACATGCTGAGAACGAATTGGATACGGTCACCTCCGTTGGCTGTTACTTTTGTAGCCAGCTGTCCGTTTTGCGTGAGGTTCGTCGCTTCTTTGCTGCTGGCGACTTTTTCAGCACAATTAGAGTCCTTGTACCATAGATCTTTGTTACCAGGGCAGGGCTGACACTCCTTATCGGTAGCGAGTAGCTCTGGGTTTACGCTACATTTTTCAGGCGGTAGGACGGTGAGGGTTTTCACGCAGTTAGCCGAGGTGATTGGATTTGCCGATGATGATGCGGTGATGGACACCTCGACATAGTACTCACCGACGTCTTTGACCTCTAATATGACATTTTCGACGCTGGTTGCGGTACTCTGTATGATCTTCGTCAGAACGACGCTTCCATTCACATCCTTTTTCTTCACGACGAAGGTATATTTGCTGATCGTTGCACCGTTTTGTACGGCCGCAACTGCAGATACGCTAAACGTTGTACGCTCGATCCTCTTGGGTTCGCTGAGAGATGAGCATACCACGATAGGCTCTGGTTTCGGCTGGCATATAGGACTGTTTGCAGGAAGGTCGGTTGCTAGCTTCTCGGTTTCTTTGATGGTGATAATGCCAGTCCCGGGGCGACATACGGTGATATTGACAGGAGCGGGTGGCGGAGGGGGCGGAGGCGTACCGATCGGTGGACGGGTAGTCGCTAGATTCCCACAATCAGTCATAATAGCGAACGTACCCATTTTAGCGGACGTCCCTCGAAATGCGGGGTATGAAGAGCCGTGGGGTATCGTCCAGCTTGTCGAGTCCCATATCCAGAGAGGTCTCGTATAATACGTTGTACCATTTATAGTGTATGCTCGCTCGCCACGCTCATAACTCACTTTTGATATGCGATTCCAAGAAATCCATGCGCCGTCACTTGTGCCAAACTCCTTGGAGTTAATGGAGCTTAGCTTCATGGCCTTTATCTCCGCGAGAGTAATGCCATTATAGTCCATGATACGCTTAAAGTCTTTTGACGGATCATTATATACCCTTAGGATGTCATCGAGCGTTGAAACTCCGCTATATATGATATCGTTTGGGCTCGCACTATTTGCCGCTTCAACTGGAGCGAGCATCGCAAATGATTGTACGACCAGCGCCATTGCAGTGAATATGAGCCCTAGTCGACGACTTGCCTCTTCCTTCTTAAGGCGCCGTGCATAGAAACCAAGCTGACCGACAAGTGCCGGCGAAAATGGTAGCCCCGATACAATTTTACGAAACATAGCTATTTATTTTTTAAGTCTCCTTACTCAATAAAATAGCATAACTATTATGTTCAGCGCAATAGGTATTTTCTACAATTTTGACAACTTGTTTGCACAGTAGCTTTTCGTTATAATAGAAACATTGTAAAGGCTATTCTCAGAGATCACGATGAGTGGCTATAAGTGAGGGAGTACGTATAGTGTCCAAACAAACACCTTCTACTAGTTATGATGCGAGTCAGATTCAAGTCCTTGAGGGGCTTGAACCTGTCCGGAAGCGTCCAGGGATGTACATCGGAAGTACAGGCTATGACGGTGTGCACCATCTTATCAAAGAAATCGCCGACAACTGTGTTGATGAAGCGATTGCTGGCTACGCCACATTTGTCGAGATAGAGTTGTTGGCCGACGGTGGGTGTCGCGTCACCGATGATGGGCGTGGTATTCCTGTCGATATCCACCCAAAAACTGGCAAGAGCACACTTGAAACGGTACTGACAGTCCTCCACGCCGGTGGTAAATTCGGCGGTGGCGGGTACAAGGTATCATCTGGTCTTCACGGCGTTGGTTCAAGCGTCGTCAATGCACTTTCTACCAAGATGATTGCTCAAGTAGTCAAGTCCGGCCAGTTATACCAACTAGAATTTGCCACAGGTGTTCCTCAAGGAGATCTTAAAAAATTAGGCAAGACTGATCGGCCAGATGGGACGAGTATCACGTTTTATCCTGATCCGACGATCTTTAAAGAGACGGTCGAGTTTGATTATCAGTGGGTACTGAGTTATTTGCGTCACCAAGCCTACTTGACGAAGGGCATCAAAGCCAAAATTTCTGATGAGCGGACAGGTGAACGCTATACATTTTATTTCGAGGGGGGCATCCAGAGCTACGTCAAGCACCTCAATATAGGTAAAGATGTCGTTGATGAAGATATCTTTTATGTTGAACGACAAGTTGAGGATAGTATGGTTGAGGTTGCTATCCAGTACAATGACGGTTATACCGAAACAGTGAAAGCGTTTGCGAACAACGTCTATAACCCCGAGGGTGGTATGCACCTCGTCGGGTTCAAAGCAGCGCTAACACGGGTTATCAATGATTATTCACGCAAAAATGGACTTTTGAAGGAAAAAGAAGAAAACCTCACTGGTGACGATATTCGTGAAGGGCTCACGGCGATTATCCTTGTGAAGCTACCCGATCCACAGTTTGAAGGGCAAACCAAGAACAAGCTTGGCAACCCCGAGGTTCGGCGCTATGTCGAGCAGGTGATGAACGAGTATTTTGCCTACTATCTTGATGAGCATCCGGGGGTCGCCAAAAAGATCGTCAACAAAGCTCTCTTGGCTGCGCGGGCTCGTAAAGCTGCTCGTGCCGCACGAGATAACGTGCTCCGCAAGGGGGCGCTTGACGGTCTCAGCCTACCAGGCAAGCTCGCAGATTGTTCGAGCAAAGACCCGAAAGAGTGCGAGCTTTACATCGTCGAGGGTGACTCGGCCGGTGGATCGGCGAAAAGCGGCCGCGACAGCAAGACGCAAGCGATCCTACCGCTTCGTGGTAAAGTACTCAACGTCGAACGTGCTCGACTCGATAAGATGTTGCACAACAACGAAATCGTCAGCCTGATCAAAGGCATGGGCGTCGGTATCGGTGATCAGTTCGATATCAGCGGTCTGCGCTATGACCGCATCATTATAATGACTGATGCAGACGTTGATGGGAGCCATATCGCGACGCTCCTCATGACGTTTTTCTTCCGTTATATGAACGAAGTCGTTGCCGGTGGCCATGTCTATCTCGCAAAACCGCCTCTCTTTTTGATCAAACTAGGTGGTACTAAACGTGTCTATGCCTACAATGAAGAAGAACTCGACGTCAGGCTGAAAGAGATTGTCGAAGAGCGCAAGGCGCGTGGGACAAAGATTGACCCCAGTGAGTCGCTTGCTAAACAGGCTGGACTGGCCGAGGGTGCGATCCAGCGCTATAAGGGTCTGGGCGAGATGGATGCCACGCAGCTTTGGGATACCACGATGAATCCCGAGAATCGCGTGCTTGTCCAAGTGAAGATCGAAGACGCCGAACGGGCGGACGCCATCTTCACGAAATTGATGGGTGATGAGGTGTTGATGCGCAAGAACTTTATCCAGACTCGTGCCAAAGATATTAGCCTCGAAGAGCTGGATGTATAGGAGAAATATATGGATGAAGATGTAAAAAACATGGATATCAATAACCCACTCGAAGGTGAGATCGTCGAAGAGATGCCCGAGCAAGTCCAATCCCACTCAAAGGTACTCGAACATCGTACCGTCGAGAATGTCATGGAGGAAAACTTCCTTCGCTATTCGATGAGTGTCATTGTCGATCGCGCGCTCCCTGACGTGCGCGATGGTCTCAAGCCAGTACACCGCCGTATCCTCTACACGATGGGTGAGCAAGGCCTGCGTCCAGGTGGCAAATTTGCGAAATCGGCTCGTATTGCCGGTGAAGTCATGGGTAAATATCACCCGCACGGTGATTCGAGTATCTACGACTCGATGGTGCGCCTCGCGCAAGATTGGGTGATGCGGTATCCACTCGTGCAGGGACAGGGTAACTTTGGTTCTATGGATGGCGATCCGGCGGCGGCAAGTCGGTATACTGAGGCGCGTCTTGGGAGAGCGGGTAATGAATTGCTGACAGATCTTGATAAAGAGACGGTTGATTTCCGCGACAACTATGACGGGAGTGAGCAAGAACCGGTTGTATTGCCAGCAAAATTGCCAAACCTTCTCCTGAACGGTCAAGTCGGTATTGCGGTGGGTATGGCGACAAGTATCCCGACACACAACCTCGGCGAGCTCGTCGACGCGACAGTCCACCTCATCGACAACCCAGAGGCATCGCTTGATGACCTGCTGCGTTACGTCAAAGGTCCCGATTTTCCAACGGGTGCGGTAGTCTACGGTGGTGCGCCGATGCGTCAAGCCTATGCAACCGGACGGGGGAGTGTGACGATTCGGGCGGTTGCTGAGATAGAAGAGACGAAAAAAGGTCGCCATCAAATCGTTATTACAGAGATGCCGTATGCTGTAAATAAAGCAACGTTAGTAGAAAAAATCGCTGAGCTTTACAAAGAGAAGAAAATTAATATCGCCGATCTTCGAGACGAGAGCGCGCGCGGTAATATCCGTATCGTGATCGAGTTACGCAAAGATTCCTATCCGAAGAAGGTATTGAACCAGCTCTATAAATTGACGCCGCTTCAGACGAGTTTTCACTACAATATGTTGGCACTTGTCGACGGTATCCAGCCTCGTATCCTCGGGCTTCATGAGATCTTGAGTGAGTTCATCAAGCATCGTCAGGCAGTCGTACGTCGCCGAACCGAGTACGAGTTGCGCAAAGCAAAAGAGCGAGCTCACATCTTAGAGGGCTATAAGATCGCGCTTGATCACATCGATGAAGTGATCAAAACAATCCGTGCCAGTAAGACGCAAGAGGAGGCTGAAACGGCTCTCATCGAAAAATTCAAGCTGAGTGAGATACAGGCAAAGGCTATCCTCGCGATGCAATTACGTCGTCTCACCGGTCTTGAGCGACAAGCGATCGAAGACGAGCTCGCTGAGCTACTCAAGACGATCGCCGCACTTGAAACCATTCTTGCTAGTGAAACAGAGATCCTCAACGTCATCAAGACTGAGCTGCTGGAAATGAAAGATAAGTACGGTGACGAACGACGTAGTAAAATCATCAACGCAGAGCTCGGCAAATTTAGCGACGAAGAGTTGATTCCAGAGGAAGATATCGTAGTGCTTCTTACAACTGAAAATTACATTAAGAGAACTTTGATGACTGATTATCGCAGGCAGCATCGGGGTGGCAAAGGTAAGAAGGGTATGACTACCAAAGAGCTGGATGTCATCGATCAATTAGTCACGACTTCCACGCATGATTGGCTCCTATTCTTTACCAACAAGGGTCGCGTGTTCCGCCTCAAGGCACATGAGGTACCGGCCGCAAGTTTACAGGCAAAAGGTGTCGCCGCGGTAAACCTCTTGCAGCTGCAGCCAGAGGAGCGGATAACTTCGCTTATACGCCTTGCAAAAGACGATGCGGGTGACGGGTATCTCTTTATGGCGACCACCGATGGTACTGTAAAAAAGACATCGCTAAAGGATTACAGTAATATTCGTACGACTGGGTTGATCGCTATCAATCTCGATGATGGTGATGAGCTACGCTGGATACGTCAGAGCACAGGTGACGACGAAGTTGTTATTTCGACAGCAATGGGTCAAGCAATTAGATTTAAGGAGTCCGACGCACGACCGATGGGACGCTCGGCTCGTGGTGTACGAGGTATACGGCTGCGCAGTGGCGATCGTGTCGTCGGTATGGATCTGGCTGCTGGTGACCCGAATTTACTTGTCATGAGCGAAAAAGGCTACGGCAAAATTACTAAGGTGACCAATTTCCCGACGCACAAGCGTGGTGGTGTCGGCATCAAGGCGGCTGTTGTTACGGTTAAAACCGGAAATCTCACAACGGTGAAGTCACTTGCTGATGAGGATGTCGAAGTAATCATGATCTCGACAAAGGGGCAAACTATTCGAGTGGCGCTCAAAGATATACCGACACTTGGGCGCACCACCCAAGGCGTTCGTGTCATGCGCCTCAATGATGACGATACTGTCGCGTCAACTGGGCTCATCCAAGAACAGGCGCAAGAGGAGTCTAGTGATGAAGAATGAGTATGCATATATCGTCGCACCAACGGTGTCATACATACTTGTGCAGGGCTATAAGTTTCTGACCAGTCGCGACAAATCATTGACGATGCACAATATCATGCATTCCGGTGGCATGCCTAGCGGTCACGCGACAGTCGTAACGAGTATTGCGACAGTGATTTTCCTCCGACAGGGAGTAGGTAGCATGTTTGGTCTCGCGCTGACAGTGTGGATCATCACGATCTATGATGCGATGATGGTGCGTCGTTCGGTTGGCGAACAGGGTCAAGCATTGTTGAAACTCTTGCATGAATCACGCCACGCCAAAGGTCCGCTGCCTAGAGTATCGATGGGGCACACGCCCCTAGAGGTGACAGTAGGGATCATCTGTGGTGTGGCTATCGGAACTTTCGTTGCGTTTTTTATAACATAATCTGCCAAATTAATCTGGAAAAAGGTGTTGACACGCGCCCATAAAGAGCGTAGAATGGGCAACAGTCTACCGCATTTTTTTGAGGTGGTACGACACACTGAACGTTTACAATTTGGCAGTGCAAATCAATTTCGTCAGTTAATCTTTATGGATATAAGTACTATCACTTTTGTGATGTGGTTATTCACCATATATTTAAGTTTTTTTCTCGAATAGAACTTCGTAAGAAGTTCCTTTAGGGGGAGAAGCCGGTCTCGAGCAGTTTATTCGCCCGTACCGCGCGCGAGGGGTGAGCCCCTCGAAAACTTTATTGGAGAGTTTGATCCTGGCTCAGGATGAACGCTGGCGGTGTGCCTAATACATGCAAGTCGAGCGCCCTTCACAATGCGCTTCTCTCCGTCTGGAGATAGGACGCGGAAATTTTTCTTTAGAAAAATTAGCCGCTTCCTTCACAGAGGGATGAACAGAAATGTAACAATATCTAAAAGCTATAAAAAGTAGACAGATTTTTCATTTTTGAGGAGAGTACTGTGAAGGGAGCGGCGGACGGCTGAGTAACGCGTAGGAACGTGCCCCAAAGTGAGGGATAACGCACCGAAAGGTGTGCTAATACCGCATATG
>CAYWYG010000015.1:0-19422 GCA_964462335.1 uncultured Candidatus Saccharibacteria bacterium
AAATTCACCGATGAATTTGACTTCTGGTTCGAGATCAATACCGAGTTTGGTTTTGACGGTTGTGATGATTTCCTGGGTGACGTCGTAGACTTCCTGTGCGGTCGCGCCGTCGAGGGTAGCAAGCTTCAGGACATGACTGGGGTGAAGTTCCACTCTGTTCCAGCGCTGCCCGCGGTGAAATCCTGCGGCGAGGAGGACGTGTGCGGCGCTGGCGCGCTGGGCGTTGCCGCCGTGGATGAGACTTTGGTGACGGATGCGTTCAAGTGTCTTGCCGGTTTCATCGAAGCTCGCTAGTTCAGCTGCTTGCTCGGAGCTCACCATAGGGTTTTTAAAAAACGAACCAGCGCTATGGATATCGTTTGGCTCGTTCGGGTGGTAAATCGAACCGGCACGGCGTCGCGTCTCGATGATGATGTCGCGACAATGATCCAGTGACGTATGATCAAGACCTAGCTCATCAGCAACAGCGAGGGCTGCATCGTAGCGCAGTTCGTGAAGTGGGGTGCGTGAGAGTTTGAACGTCGCGTCCAATATAACCTTGCGCTCAGTTTGTAGTGAGCTGGAGCGGTAGGCGAACGTGAGTTTATCGGTATCGGGGGCATTGATCGTCTCTATGCCACCGTTGTCTTGATCGAAGACGCGTATTGATTGTAGCGTGTCAGAGACTTGCTGGCCGTAGGCGGCGATATTGCCGTAGATAGCCGCACCCACGCTGCTCGGTATCTCACTCGTAAGCTCAAGCCCCCATAGTTCATGAGCGATCGATGCTTTGACGACGTCGTCCCACCAGACGCCCGCACCGACTGTTAGCGTCTCGTCGTCAACGACGATATCGCCACCGCGCCACATGATGGTCGTACCTGGCAGTCCTTTGTCACTGATGAGCACATTGCAGCCATAGCCGAGTATGGTGTAGTGAAAGTCGGATGCTTTGATAAGTTCGACGACATCTTCTGCGGATGTTGGAAAGGCAAGTTTCTCAGCTGCTCCGCCCACGCGCAGTGACGTATAAGTCGCAAGGGGCTCGTTATGAAGTAGTTTCATACAGCTACTATTGTACACCTTGCAGGATATCGCTCGTAAGACTCACTCCTCCACTTGCTTAAAAAATGAGTAAACTATTTTTTCTATACTGCGCTACCACAAACCTGCGACTTGTTTTGTTTCACAAAACGTCGCAGGTTTGTGTCTTGGTGGGAGTGCAACTATAGAAAAAAGGCTAGACTGGCTAACCTTTTTTCTAAGGTACACGGCAGTAGAGGAAGTTCAGATCATAATAACAGATCATCTAAGAGCTTCGGCAACTGCTATCACCTCGTCTGCACTTGGCGTCACAAACCCATCAAATGTATTGGGCTGTGGAACAGGGAATAATTCTGTCTCGTCTTCTATTCTTGGGAAAACGTGAAAATGAAGATGATTCACCTTAATACCGTTCTCTGCTTGAAGGGGTTGGTATTTTTGCATAATCCCTGTACCAGAACCTTTATCAAGTTTCAACGATAATCTGCCGAGTTCGCCCATATTTGCTGTCCCCCCTTCGGGTGATAACTCGCTTGGATTTACCAGATGTCTATTTGGCACCACTAGGCATTGCCCTGAACGAAACCAAGGCCGTGAAACAAACGAGGTAAATAGTTCTTCCGAACGTATGGTACGCCATCCTAAACTTGGACGGTCGCAAAAAACACAATCTTCGATCTTTGCCATAACTATATTCTATTCGCTGACATCTTAAATTCAAAGCATAATCAAAGCACCAAACGGGATTATAGCTCATTCTAACTAGTTAGAAATATCCAACAAAAAGAGATTGAGAGTGACCTCAATCTCTATCTAAAATTTCATTTGGTACAACATCCCTGTAAAGGTTAGAAAGACTTTTATTAATAAATTCTGCTATTACTGTTCAATAAGTGATGCTTGGTAGCATATAACGTTTTCACACTCATCTGCACGTGCAATTATGGTTATTGGATATTTGTGTGCTTTGTTACCATTTTCTTGTTTGGGAATATAGAGCAATATTGTGATTTTGGTTTCATTTTCTTCAGGGCTCACGGAGTAGGTGAAAGGTTTATCAATAGGAGTAAAGCCTGTGTCTATGTATGGGAGTTCTCCAAGTTTTGCACTACTTTTTTTGTGAGCAAATACATCTAAAGCTAAATGAGTTGAATCCCCTAATTCATTTTTGTCGACAACTAGATGAAGCCTACCTGAGTTATTCAAGGTATTAGTTATATAAGGAGATTTTGAGAACTCAAAGTAGTTACCTTTATAGTTTGCTGGTGGAGGGGTACATTCTGGCAATGATTTATTGGTGATTGGTATGATTACACTGGAAATTAGGTGAATTTCTTTTAGGTTACTATCATTAATTGAAACTGAGTCACTGATAACTGGATCTTTAACTCCAAGTAAATTAAATCCGTTTACATGAAGCTTGCCCGACTTTCCATGCCAGCTAAGATAAGGGTTTACAAAAAATTCATCGCTATGAATGTTATTCAAGAGCTTTACATCTATATTTTTACCTGTATTTAGACCTATAGGTATTTTTGACCAATTCTTTTTGGTTATGAATCTACCTTCAGCTGGTGTTTTGATAAAAACATCGGTCTTGTTTTTGTCCAAATCGATCTGCAATTCTAGACAACCAAAAAAATTATCTTCATCACGAACCAGGATACGAATAGCGCCATTTATGAGTCTTTTGTTTAGATCATCAAATATAGTTTTATTCATTTCTACTGTGAGTCTAACAAAAAAGTTCGAACCATGTACGAGGTGTTAAGAGTAGTCAACGTTACCAGAATAAGATAAACAGATGAGAAATAAGGTTCATGCACAGATTTGGTACACCCGGCAAGATTCGAACTTGCGACTTTCTGTTCCGAAGACAGACGCTCTAATCCACTGAGCTACGGGTGCTTAAGTGGATATTATAACAGATAACGCAAAGAGTTAGGAAAGAAGGTAGCTGGCTCAATTGAGGGCTCTCGGCGAAATAATTTAGCATAAATGTCCTATTTGATTGAGTAAATTACTCACAAAGCCTACAATCGATGATACGCCTCGTTAGCTCAAATGAGAGCCTTCAGCGAAATAATTCAGCGTCAACGCTCTATCCAATTGAATAATAGATGTATAAAGTCTACAATTCATATCATGCCCCGTTAGCTCAACTGGATAGAGCGTTGGTTTCCGGTACCAAAGGTTGCAGGTTCGATTCCTGTGCGGGGTACCAAAATTGGGAAAAAGTCGGAATTGCGGCGCGTGAGCGCCGCAATTCCGACTTTTTCCCAATTTGGTAGCCTTTTACGACTACGCTCGAAACTATTTTAGCACGAAGTGCTAACCAAGCCCCGCCGCCTAGCGTGCGCAAGCGCACGCTGCGCCCCGCCAGAAAATCCCTTTGCATATTTTTTGAAGCTACCCCCGCCGAGATTTTTTAGATTTGGAAAAGGGATTTTTCTGGCTACAAAAAACTAATCTGTTGCTGCTCTCGTTGAATTAGATCTATCTTATCGCTGAACGAGGCTTTATATCCGCACAGATTTGTGAGCCAGTACCCATATAGTCGCTCATTGTTTTCAAGTATCAAATACCGTCCAACAGCACCCCTGACTTGTCCCGATATAGAATAATCGCCAAACTCCTGTACCGAAGCTTTTGGGTACTCTCCAAAGAAGAACATATCAATATTGCTTACACTTTTATTGTCAGCGTAGCCTATGTCACTCAATATACTCTTAAAGATTTGACCCTCAGAACTAGCATCAAAGACTTTAAATAAGGCGTCGCTTTTTTGTTTTTTTGTAATGCTATTCTTTAACCCTTTTTGTATAAGCTTGTTTTCCATGTTATGTGCGGTTGCTGCATTTGGGCAAGAAGCAACTATTGAATAGAATAATGCGCCTTGCTCGTAAAGTCGCTCAAGTCCGCGCGAATCGGACATAATACCTGCTTTTGCTAAACCGTTGCCAAAATATGCTACGTATACCGAGTGCGGAGCATTGTTATACTGCGCCTGTTTTGCTGATATGTCTGAGGTGTTGTAAAACGCGGGATTAAAATCAGTTTTCTTGCGACATGCAAAACAGGATTCGTATTTCGTATCAACAACAGCTTGCGATTCACATAGATGGTTGGTGTGTGATTCTATATCGTACCAGCCAACGCAGTATTTTATGGCTTTATCTACCGAGATTGTTATTGCTTTACCATTTTCAAGGGACAATTTATCCAATGTGCCAGCGTCATCAATGAGCAGATATGGGTCTGCTTGCTCGGTTATAGGTCGTGCAATAATGACTAAGTTGTTCATATTAACCACGATTCTGGATTACAGTGTTGTATCTTTCTTGTAATTCTTTTTCGCCTCAAGCCACGCCTTGTTGCGCTCTTTCTCATCTTCAATCTCGAATATTTCAACAGGATATTTTTTATCCTGTTTTTCAATTTTCTTTGCAATCGCCGAGGGAATGTCTATTGCATACCTGTCAGCAAATTGAATTGCATAAATGAAAATGTCAGCAAGCTCACTTGCCATATCTTCTTTACTGCCAAAAGATTCATCATGCCACTGAAAATACTCAAGTAACTCGTTTGCTTCTAGCGAAAGTGAGATTGCAAGACCTCGTGATGAGTTCGTCTTGTCCCATTTACGTGCTTTGATATGTTGCATAACAAGAGAGTATGTTTCTTCAAAGGTTAATTGTTTTGGCATTTTTACCTCCAATGCTTCTACCCCTAATTTTATCACTAATTAACGAAGTTGGCGGCTTTAGCCGTCCAGAGCAACGCCGCCTCTGCCATTTATG
Organism: uncultured Candidatus Saccharibacteria bacterium; assembly: GCA_964462335.1. GTDB lineage: Bacteria > Patescibacteriota > Saccharimonadia > Saccharimonadales > Saccharimonadaceae > JAPUDQ01. The sequence continues at coordinate 4,824 of CAYWYG010000015.1, forward strand.
GCAGGCGAACCCGACAGAAAAATCCCTTTTCCAAATCTAAAAAATCTCGGCGGGGGTAGCTTCAAAAAATATGCAAAGGGATTTTCTGGCGGGGCGCAGCGTGCGCTTGCGCACGCTAGGCGGCGGGGCTTGGTTAGCACTTCGTGCTAAAATAGTTTCGAGCGTAGTCGTAAAAGGCTACCATGATACATTGCGCATTTGTGTCCTGGATTACATTTATCTTACGATTTTCCTTATATAGTACTGGCATGATCAATAAATAAGGAGAATAATTATGTCAGATCAACCAGTTGTCGTCGAAAAAAGTAGTGGCGGTCCAATCGTTGCGATCGTTGCAGTTGTCGTCCTGCTTGTACTTGCGTACTTTGCATAGCAGTATTTCGGTGGTCAACCAACTACGACGACCAACGTCAATCTTCCTACCCCTCAGGTAAACGTCAATAACAACGGGCAATAATGTCGCTGATAGAAAATACCTTACGCGATGCGTAAGGTATTTTCTATGGAGGGCCAGCGGGGACTTGGTCACGTGTCGCGACCCCCGAACTTCACGATGACAAGCATAGCTTGTCTCGGAAGGTTCGTTTCCGAACTGCCACTGGCAGTTCTCACCCCAGACACCCTTTTGGCGTGTCCGAAGCTCAAGTCTCATTAACATTCCATATAAAACACCGATCGCAAGGATCGGTATTTTATATGGAGGGCCAGCGGGGACTTGAACCCCGGACACCCTGCTTAAGAGGCAGGTGCTCTAACCAGCTGAGCTACTGGCCCTCGTCGCAAGCTGGCTTTTAGCTTGCGACGAGGTAAACCTACGTCGCTTCGCTTTGCAGCTGCTTACTCCTCTCAAAACAAAATATACCAGGTGCTAATTTTGTTTTGTTTCTATCGCAGTACATGCTACGACAAGGTGATATTGTAGCTGATTACCTCTGTTTTTACAAGGCACGATGTCTTAAAAGCATATTTACATTCCTAAGGAATATCTGTAGTATCAAACTATTACTAAACGGGAGTGATGACATGAGTGAACACCACGAAGGCCATAGTCCAGCCTACAACACGCAGCCAGCTGGTCTGGAAAAGTGGATGGATGAAACATTGAACAAAAAATCACCAGTACAATTGCCGGCGGGCGCTAAGAAATGGCTCGCAGACAATTCGTGGTGGATGGCGATTGTTGGTGCGGCATTATCACTAGTTAGTGCGTGGGGTACATGGCAGTCGGCCAACACTGCGAATCGAGTGCTTGAAGCATTCGGTGTGGGCAACGTGTACCGTCAAGAGATAACAAATGCAGTATGGGTATCGATCCTCATGTCATTAGCGTCAGCTGTCATATTATTTATGGCGCAAAGTAAACTAAAGACGCATCACAAAGATGGCTGGAATCTGCTATTTTATAGCTTTTTACTTTCGTTTGTGTTGACGGCTGTGAGTGTCGTGATGAACGCATCGTATGATCTTGTGGGCGGCATTGTGGGATTGGCTATCGGATTTGTGATCGGTGGATGGTTACTTTTCCAATTTCGCTCACAGTTTACGAAATAGTGTCCACATAATAAAAATACACCGCCCCAACAGGAGCGGTGTATTTTATATAGACGAGAAATCTATAGCTGAGACACCTCGTTTTCAAGTGCCGTTGTATCAGCGCTGCTATCGAGCTGTGTCGCGTCGAGTGCTTTGGCTGATGCATCAAGATCTGCGGTAGATGTGATCGACTCTGGTGCGGTACCGGCTGCCTTTTGTTGGTTTGCCGTTGCCTGTTCGTTCTGTGACTGCTTCATCGAATAGAGGTTGTAGCCTACCAGCCCGACAACAACCACGACAGCGATCACGAGCACAACCTCGATGATACTAAAACCAGATTGTTTGCGCGTCATTGTGAACCTCCCGTTGAAGAGGTATCGGTTTTGGCTGTGTCATCATCTGTTTCGGTTGATGATTCGGTCTTTTGCACAGATGCCTTCACGGCAACGAGGACTTGTTTGACGGCATCACGGTAGGCTTTGAGCGCTGCAGCCTGTGCTTTCTTGCTGGCGAGGAAAACCGTCGCTGCAGAGCGCGGCGCATCTGCATCACAGGTAAATTCTTCCCCAATTGATTTCACGGCATTGACCGCTTGCATTGCAGCGGTAGCGGCAGCATCAGCATTCTCTATCTCTTTTGCTAGTGATGACTGCGGGACATTTTTCTTTTCGGCAAATTTTTTGACATTTTCGTATACCTTCGTAACCATCTCATAATGATGCAATCCATTTGTGGCGGTACGATCCATGATCTTTTTGATTGATTTTTCGCGATTTTGACATACTTTCTTCTTTGCTTCGGCGACTTTTGTATCACGTCGCTCTTGCATCTCTTGTGACTTCTCTTTTTCAGCCTCAAGACGTGATCTCTCGGCCTCCAATCGTTCCTCATTCGCACGTTTTTGCGCTTCTTTGAGCTGCTCACGTTGTTTTTCGAGCGTTTCTCTGGTGGACTCGAGCCCTGAGCTTGATACGCCATCCTCGTCACTCATTGCACGCGCTGACACTGCGTGCCACGAGCCGGCAGCGATCACTGCGCAGAATGAGAGACTTACTAATATAAGGTGTTTTTTCATGACCTGAAGCATTCCTTATGTTATGTAGTAGTAAACACAATCATAATACGAAGAGCACAATATATCAAGTCAGGCTAAACGCCTCTGTAAATATATGATCAGATGGGATAACGGTCTGCGTGATTGCGCGCATGTCGGTGACGAACTGTCGCGATCCACAGATCAAGACACAGCCAGCTCCCTTTGCTGCGTTTTGTATCTCGTCGCGGCTAAACCGATCTTCTAGATCTGTCACCCGATGGGTTACTGAGAGATCGGCGGATGATGTTAGCTCGCGATCGTAATATCGCCATGCCGATCGCGTACTATAGAGCAATTTGATGAACAGGTTTCCTGTGGCGTGACGTTGTGCGCGGATATGGCTCATAAGCGGCGTGATACCACTTCCGCCTGCAATCATGCACACAACCGAATAAGGGGATAAGTCATGATCGAGTGGTCCAGTAAATGGCTGAGACAACGTGATCGTCTGTGCGTGTGTCGCGTGATCGACGCACCATGATGAGACGATACCGCCGGGTGTACGCACGATAGTAAACCATAGTTCATCTGAGGATGGTGCTGATGCAAATGAGTATTGTCTCATAGCGATTGCGCCATCGGCGAGGGTGACTTTCATGATGGCATGTTGTCCCGGACGGAATATATAGTTTTTTGGGCGCTGCACCGCGATACTAACGACATCTTTTGACTCGTGCTGTACGCAGGTGATTGTCGTATGATGCCATCTATAAGGATCGTGTAACATCTCATTATTATATCTGTTAAAATAGGAAGAATGAAACAGCTATCTGGTGCCGAGCTCGTCGGCTATATCAAAGAGCGTCAGGCCCGGCAGGTGCGGGCATTGCGTCAGGCGCATCATGTATTGCCAAAGCTCGCGATCGTCCAGACGATCGACGATCCTGTCATTGATACCTATGTGAGACTCAAAAAACGCTATGGAGAGGATATATTGATCGACGTGGTAAATTATAAGGTATCGCAGTCAGAAGTGATCGAGACGATAGACCGTCTCAATCACGATCCGTCGACCCATGCCGTCATCGTGCAGTTACCGCTGGCTGATATTGCGCAAACCGATGACGTCGTCAATCGCGTCATAGCCTCAAAGGATGTCGACGGACTGGGCGCCGCACCGGAGTTTGACCCTGCAACTGCCCTTGCGATCAACTGGCTATGCGCGGGATACAATATCGATTTGGCAGCGCAACAAATTCTCATCATTGGACAGGGTCGACTGGTGGGCGCACCGCTAACAAAGATGTGGCGGGCGAGCGGTCATGATGTCGTCGTGGCTGACAAATCAACCGAAAATCTCTCGATGCTCTGTCGCGCTGCCACGCTCATCGTTACTGGTGTGGGATCACCAGGTTTGGTGACGAGTGATATGGTACGGCCTGATACTATCGTAATCGATGCCGGGACCGCCAGTGAAGGCGGCAAGATCGTCGGCGATCTCGCTCCAGAGTTATACGGGCGTGATGATCTGACGATGACTCCAGTACGGGGCGGCGTCGGCCCACTCACCGTTGCGGCGTTGTTTGACAACGTCATTCGGGCTGCGTCTGCCACGATCAAGCAAGCTTGAGCGTTGCTTTCACGCGGTCGACAACTTGTCGCGGCGTCAGGTCGGCTTTGACGATGTAGCTTTCTATACCAAGGCTGCGGAGGTGTTTGGGAGCTTCTTCTTCTCCAAGATTTGTCAGGACAATCACGGGAATCATCTTGCCCCATTCTGTTTTACGAATCTCCGCAAGCGCTTCAGCGCCATTCATGCCGGGCATCTGCATGTCGAGAAGTATGAGGCTTGGCTGAGTATTTTTCACGGTTTCGATACCGCTTGCCCCGTCATGGGCGACGTGAACTTCAAATCCGTCGGATTCGAACTTCATCCGGTACATCTGTGAGATGACCTGGTCGTCTTCGATGATAACAATTGTGGTCATGCTTTTAGCCTATCACAACTTGTAAATCCTAGCCATGATCTCCGTTGCCGATGCATCACGACAGTCTGCTGAGGAGATGGTCGAAAATGACAATGTCGCGTGCCGTTTCCAATATGATGCATTTTTCCATTTGATGCGGATCAGAACGATCTCATAGACAAGAGACTGCTCCTGCGCACGTTGTATGATCTGGGCGACACCGTCTTTCGGTGCAGAATTGTGCTGGTTCGTGCGTCGTCCTTCTGGAAAAATAAATACGTTGTAGCCGCTTGAGAGGTATTCTATCGTCCTTTGTACTGCCGTCGTGCCTTTTATGTATGTCGGATAACAGCCGACGAGAAATATCAGTGGTCTCCATATCGTGTAATAGACAGTTCGCGCAGTCATAAATCGTGTCGGCGCGGCTGCAAGATTGTGCGTAAATGGGAGTGCCCCAAAAATGATAAATGGGTCGAGGATGCTTTGATGGTTACTGATGAATAGGTAACGCGAGTGGGGGTTGATCTTGGTTGCGCGCGTCACCGAAAATGATCCGCCAAAACAACGAAGCGTCACTATCACGATTCGGTTTATGAGTATTTGCCAGAAGCCTATCACAAATTTTATGATCATCGTGAAAATATGGTACACTGAATAATAGCATTAGCGCAAAAAATGAATATTCGTTGGCTCAAAAAACACAAAAATAGTTTTCTACTGTTGATAGCCGTTGCATCAGTAGGATTGATGGTCATTGACATAATATTTTTCCATGACCTCAAAAGTCATCTATCGCAGATCGTGTGGACGAGTGGCGCGTTGGCTGTGACGGAGACGTTGTTCATCGTCGGTGCACTTATCATGGCGCTAAGTCTTGGGGAGAGGATCGAGCATTTTCGTTCGATCAAAACATGGCATCATGGCATACGGTATATACGATTGCATGCCAGGCAATTTGGTGAACAGCTGATTGTGAGCCCGACGTTTACTCTGGGATTTTGGGTCAACTTTGTCGGGGCGGTTGGATCGAGTGTCATATTGATCATCGGTTTGCTCTCAGTAGCACCGTATACAAGCCTCGGCATTTTGACGGTGATCGTCATTGATCTTGTAGCGACATTTGGCTGGAGGATACCAATAGAAATTGCACGAAGGAGGCTGCGCCATGCCCATCATAGTTAGACAGGCGACACGAGACGATCTCACTATCTACGAGAAGCTACAGACAACTCGTTGGTCTGATGATAATCAAGTCTCGCGTGAGCAACTAGAGTCACGGTTTTTTCATCATCCAGAAGGCATGCTTGTGGCCGAAGAGGACGGTGCGATTGTCGGCATGGTGTTTGCGATGCGGATCACTCAGTATGATGAGCAGGCTATGCCCTCGTGGTATGACATCACCCATAATGGGTTATGCGACAATCATGATCCAAAAGGTCCTATAATTTTTGGCGTCGATTTGACGACCAAGCGCGGAGTAGGTGCGAGAGCTGGTGATGAATTATTGATCGGTGTCGCAAAGCTAGCTATTGCACATAATATTCGTGAATGCATGCTTGGTGGTCGTATGCCGGGCTATCACAAATATAAAGATACGATGTCTGCAGAGAAGTATCTCTGGTCAAAAGATAAAGACGGTAAATTTTTAGACAAGCAAGTTCGATTTTATGCAAGTCTACCTGGCCTGAGAGTAGTGAAGCCGCTCAAGGATTACTTTGACGACCCCGAATCTGATAATTATGGAGTCTTGCTTCGCTGGCGAAATCCGTTTTATCGCATACCGCCCGCGGCCGTATGGTCGAGGCTATTTCCGCTACTATTCCGGTTGGAGGAAGCGTATATATCGCTACGGCGTCGGCTGCGATCATAGGATAATGCTTATGGTACAATCAGATATATATGGTTGATCTGGTTGTTCTTTCGCTTGTATCGATGATATACCTCATGCTTGCGAGCCTGGTGATGCTGAGCGATGCGAAAGCAAAACTAAATCGAATTCTGGCCGGTCTCCTGATCGTGACGCCTTTATGGAGTCTGGTCGTATTTCTTGAAGATGTCCTGTCGGACAATGCAGCCATCGAGTTACTTGTTCGACTTGATTATACCCTTGCTGCTCTTTTGGTGGGGATATTCTATTGGTTTTGCGAAGAGCTGGTGGGTGGTTATAGAAAAATTGTCGACCGAACCGTATTGGTTTTAGTGACGATCACCGCGTCATTGAGTGCCACGGGCTTGATGGTCGCTATCGACAAAACGAGCGGACAACTACAGCTTCACCCGCGACCAATATCATTTGCTATCTTCGTCCTACTGTTAGGCATTGGATGTGGCATGAGTGTCTGGATGGTTGTGAGGGGTTACTATAGGGCACGTGATATTCAGCGCACTCAGATCGGGCTGGTTGGCGCGGGACTGTTTATGACGGTGGTTATCTTGATCTTTGCGCTTATTGTTGCGCCACGGCTGTTGAGTTTGTCGGAGGCGTATGTGACTCGCATGGGATTGTATGGCACGCTCGGATTTGCCGTGATGAGTGCGTACGCGATATTGCGCCATGGCTTTTTAGATATCAAACGGGCAGTAACTCGAACGACAACATACTTTTTCATACTTGTTTCGCTCACGATAGTCTATGTCGGTGTAGGTTTTGGTATTGCGAGCCTGCTATTTGGCGTAGAGGATATTGATGCGAGGCAGCTTGCTCTGTTTACGATCGTCGCAATTTCGCTCGCGTTTCTCTATCAGCCTATTAAGCAATTTTTTGATGTAGTGACAGATAAAATATTTTATCGTCGCGCCTATACGGTACAGTCAGTACTCGCTGATATGGGGGATATCACATCAAAGAATGTTGATGTAAGTCGTATCATGCATGGAGCAGTGACGCTGCTCCATGCTACCTTCAAACCGACCTACGTAAGTACCTATGTCGTACGAGATAAATCTCTTCAGGACTATTACGATGTGCAAATCGGTCATCAGAAACCATTGGACGGAAAAGCGCTCTCAAAATTCCACAAGATCAAACAAGATATCACCACGCGCATGTATGAGAGCGATGCTGAGACACGCGAGCTGTTGGCTGTTGCGGAGGCTGAAGTGTTGGTACGGCTGACGACCAGCCACCAAACGCTCGGCTATCTATTGCTCGGCGAAAAACAAACCGGCGAGAGTTTTGATAAAAATGATATCCATCTTCTCTCGACGATCGGTAATGAACTGGCGCTTGCAATACAAAATGGATTACGATTTCAAGAGATACGCGATCTCAATGAGTCACTTCAGCATCGTATCGAACAAGCGACGCTCGAACTGAGAACTTCAAATAGTAAATTAAAGAAACTTGATGCCAGCAAAGATGAATTTATCAGTATGGCCTCACACCAGCTACGGACGCCGCTCACGAGTATCAAAGGCTATATCTCGATGTTGCTTGATGGTGATTTGGGCGACCTCCAGCCTGGGCAGCGAAAAGCGCTCGAAGAGGCCTATAATTCATCGCAACGCATGGTCTATCTGATCGGTGATTTTCTCAATCTATCGCGTTTACAAACGGGTAAGTTTGTCCTTGAGCCAAGTGATGTCCTGCTCCCTCGCATCATCGAAGAAGAGATTTCACAGCTCCGCGCATCGGCTGAAACACGGGGAGTGACGCTGGTGTATGAATCGCCTACGTCGTTTCCCATAGTGCGTGTTGACGAAAATAAGATCCGTCAGGTCATGATGAACTTTATTGATAATGCAATATATTATGCCAAGCCAACCGATGGCCGCATAGAAGTGTCGTTGGTTGACCACCCTCATCACGTGACATTTCGCGTTAAGGACAATGGTATTGGCGTAGCTGCGAGTGATCGACCGCACCTGTTTACCAAATTCTTTCGTGGTGGTAATGCACGCAAAGCTCGTCCCGATGGTACGGGTATTGGGCTATACATGGCAAAGAAAGTGATCATCGCGCATGGTGGGTCGATCATCTTCGAAAGCCGTGAAGGCGAGGGAAGTACGTTTGGATTTCGTCTACCGACGAAAAGCTCCTCGTAATATTTTTCGTTGCAGAAATAGTAAAGACAGGTTTCTAGCGGCTTTTTTGTGCAGCTATGAGGGCGCGCCGTGATCGTATGAAGCTGCTGGCTGATAGACCAAGGGCACTAGACCCGAGTAGCCCGCTCACGATCATCTCTGGACCAGTATTGGCTACCGTCGTGACCGCCGGCAGCACTTTCGGTGTGTCACACATACTAAGATCTTTGCTCATAGTTGTCGTGTCAAAATCTTTTCGTTTGATAGTTTTAATTGTTTTTGTAGTAGTGACGCAAACTTTCATGTCGCCGCAGAGTGGATTGGTTGATGGCGTGTATTGTTCTGCCTCAGTCTCTTTTACGGTGATAATCTGACCAGTGGCAGGGTCGCAGACAGAGATATCTTTGGGGGCGGGAACAGAGACGGTGGCTTGGTCGCACGCATCAGGACTCAGGGTTGATTCAGGAGCATCGACACACGCCTTATTGCTGAGTTTGCCTGCGATGTAACTGGACACTTTTGCGCGTATGGTAAAGGTCTTCGATTCATCTTTGGCAAGCGTCGTGATGGTGGCTCGCCAGTGATTATTCGTAATCGTACCAGTGTCGGCATGTAGCAGAGTGATCCCGGCTTCTGGCGTATCGGTGACGACAACATCTCTGAGTGTAATGTTGCCAGTGTTGGTCACAGTTAGTGTATACACAAATACTTGATTCAGGTTGACGACTTTATCATCAACAGCATCAACTTTTTTGATGATAGTGACACGAGGTGCGGGTTTTGCGACGGGTGTCGCAACGACTGGGTTGCCACAATTCATCATGATGGCTCGGTAAAACTCGCCATCGCGCATCAAGATAAACGCATCATAGTAGGGCGATATGTAATTACGTGTATCGCTACGTTGGTAGTAGGTCTTGCCGAGTATAACGACCGGTTCGCTTCCAGGTAGGTTGTTCCTCCCGGCTGAATAGGAATCATGTGCAACAGTCTCATCCTCGCCGATCGTGACGCGTCCGCCTTCTTTGTAGACACGTCCGATTTTGATGTCACTCGTGGAGCCAGTCATGTCTGCGCGCGTAATGCCATAGTGTGAGTAGATATCATCAAGGTCGCCTGGAGCATTGGCATCATATTTTTGCAAGAGCTCCTCGCGACTGAGCGCGCCACAGTTAATGATCGAGTTGGTTGTACAACTACGAGTGTTGGTGAGTGTCATTGCATCTACAGTTGGCGAGAGGGCTGTAGTAAGCACTCCACACGCTGTCATCATCGCTATAATCATGGAGAGTGATAGTTTCTTCATCATTGTTCTTCCTCGTGGTAGGTTGCTTCCATACTATAACGGATTTTGACAGATGTCAAAATCCGTTACGTTATAATTCTTTTGGTTTATTTTATGCGTTTTGACGGCGAAGCATGATGTAGTACGTCAGAGCACTGAGCATCATACCGAGAACGAGCATCTGACTCGTGCTCTCAGCGCCGGTGTCCGCGATGGTTGCAGGTAGCGTTTGAGGTGCCTTTGTGCTGGTACCAAGCACCTGTGGGGTAAACGTACATTTACCAACCGTGATGGTCTCTGGTTCAAAGACGGTGCCGTCGCTCGCCGTGACTGCCAGTGTATACGCCATCGACGTAAGTCCATTGAAGGTGACGGTCATACTTTCATCGTCGGCGACAGCTACAGTTTTGTTGAGTGCGTCACCCGAGCCAAGTGAGATAGTGTAGGTGACATCGCCCTCGCTCTCATCGGCAGTATTGGTGACAGTAACCTTGATCACATCAGTTGAATTAGTGTTTACCGTGCAGGCGTTCAATTCGTAGTGGGCAACCGACTCAGCAGGTACCATACAGTCATGATTGAGTATGTAGGTGCCACGTGCCGTCAGGTTGAGGCCGTCATGGACGCCTTCGATTGCAGGGATGATGTCACCCCACATCTCATCGATGCCGTCGTAGTAGATCGAGCCATCATGACTATAGTGATCAGCTTCTTGCCCGCTATTGCCCGATACGCCATCAGCTGCATTGACGTTGACAGCGATACGGTCGTATGGGTTTGATGCGCTGTCCGTTGCGTGGCAGATAGTGACTTTTTTGCACGCAGTGTTGTCAAAGGTGAGTTCCCAGACAGTTTGTGTCTCATCAGGAATCGCATAGCCTTTCATCGCAGTTGCGGTGACTGTTGCGATAGTGTGATCCTCGTTCCATTCGACAGCATAGCTCACGCCTTCAGCGCCATCCCAGGTGATATCGTCGTATTCGATGCCACAAAAATCAGTTTTCTCCGGTTCAACCACGACGGCGCAAAGGGTACCGCTATCAGGGGCAGTACCGTAGTCGTGCATGCGAGTACCATCGTCGAACTTGTAGTCACGAGTTGTCTGGGCGATGAGGTGACCATCGCGGCTTAAGGTCCATGTAACCTCTTCGGAGTCATTCGGTACGATCCATTCTGCATTGTCGACGCCACACGGATCTGTCACCATAGGGGTGGCAGGAAGCGGTGTCGTGCACAATACGCCAGAATCAGGCGCAAGACCAAAGTCGTGCGTCGTAACGCCAGGTGCAAATTCATAGCCGTTGACAGCTGTCGCGATGAGATGCTTGTTTGCATCCAGTGACCATGTCACGGTCGATGTGTTGCTTGGCAGTACCCAGCTTGCGTTGTTGAGGCCGCATGGGTCGTTTGGAGCAGGTTGAGCAGGTACCTCTGTCGGACAATTACCCTCGTAGGTGTGGCTCCAGCCATTTGCAGGATAATTACCAAGTATATATCCAGTGCCTGCAACTGCAGTAATCGTCACGGTGCCCGATGCTGGAAACGTACCATATGTCGTGACCTCGACACCATTGACATAGTAGATGACGCCGGATGTCGCCGTAATAGTGTAGGTGTCACCAGTGAGGCCGCATATGTCATTGAATGTTGGCGCGACAGGGGTAGCAGTGATACAACCTGCTGTACCGTTGTCAGTGTAAGTCCAGCTCGATATGCCCTCGAGGACGTAACCGGTGTCTGCGGTCGCCGTGACAGTGTTGCTGCCGTTGATCCAGCCGGTCTGTGAATATGTGACATGAGGTGTCGTGGCAACTACGACGGTGTCGTTGTTGAGCCCGCACACTGGGTTGACGGTTGGTTCGACTGCGGTGGCAGTACCGTATTGCTTCGCGCACTGTGCATCTAGAGAAGCTTTCATAGCATCAAATGAGCTGTTTGTGGTCCAGACTTGACCAGTTGTTTGATCAATAAACATGCTGCCATCAGTTGGCGCATTTGGGGGAAGCTGTGTCAGCGCAAAACGATTTGGATTGGTGTTGGAGCTACCTTGTTGTGACGTCCATACGCCACCTGTTTCTTGGCACCATACCGGCTGTGGTGTGCCATTTGTAGGGTTTCCTGCGGCGTAGGCGGCTGCGGTTGGCAGGAGACTATTGCCAAATACGGCAATGATCAGCGCCAAAGCAAATCTTATAGTTTGTGAGAGACGTTTCATGTCGATGAACCTCTTTTCCACCCGTTAATGATGAGTTTTTGGCGCACACCGCTTTTTGTGATTGGTGTAAGTATACTCTTTTTCTCAGGAAAATCAAGAGCTTATGCAAAAAATCCCTCACGATACGCGTGAAGGATTTTCGCTCAAGTGCTTCATAAGAGAAACGACCAGAGGCTTATTGCTGTTTGCGATTGAGCAGTGCGGCATAGATACCAACTGCTGCACAGACGGCATTGATCACGCCCTGTAGAGGTGACGTACCGGTCGATGCAATGGTCGTCGGCAGTGTTGTTGTAGATGCGCCAGCAACTGTTCCGGTAGTTGTCGATGTCGAACTTGTTTGGCCTTGACCGCCACCGTGGCTCGTGCCAGTACCATTTGTCGAGCCGCCGCTGCCAGTGTTGCCAGTGTTGCCATTACTACCATTGTTGCCATTGTTGCCGCCGGTACTACCTTGACCACCACCGTTGTGAGGGTTGGTTGTAGTATCGCACTCAACTTTGATTACTTTGCTCTTTGCCTTTAGTTCTATCTTGTAATCGATGTCGCCGTGGACGTCTTTCCCGTAGGCGGTTGTCTTGTAATGACCATCGGGCAGAGTGAGGTAGGCGCTTGCCATATATCCCTCGGCATTAGCGGCGGGTAGGTTGACACGTGCAACCTCGCGGCTGTCTGGGCCGTTGCCCTGGGTTGTAATGATGACGATACCTTGCTGGCCTTTATCGAAACCGTAGCCTTCAAAATTGAAGTGACAGACTTTCGGATCATTGTTTTCTGTCGCTGTAGGGGTGTTTTTCTCATGGACTTTAAGAGTGCCATTGTTACCTGGTACGTGTGGTTGCGGTGATACTGCCGTGACACCGTAGGGCATAACCAAATAGGTAGCAGCCAATATCACTACTGATGCCATACCAATCTGTTTGATAGCTGTCATAGTCGTTTCGTCTCCTCCCAAAAGTTATGGTGACTATGTATCTCATTATACCAAATAGTTTATGTTTTGTCAATAAAATTTTATAAAATAAGCACACCAGTGTGCATGGTACGGATACGTTGTCATCGGACAGTTATAATAGGGCTATGAAGAAAGGCGCGATCGAACAAGGGCTTGTGTACCATGCGGGCTTCCCAAATGCTGGAGAGGATCAGCATGGTATCAGTTTGAGTCTCGATAAACTCGTGGTCAAACACCGTGCCAGCACGTATTTTTGGCATCTCGATTCAGAGGTTCCTGAACTGCACTGGCCAGCTGGATCGATCCTGGCAGTTGATCGAGCGGTGCCGCCGAGTGAGGGTCGTATTGTTGTTGCGATCATCGAGGATGGATTTGTCTTGTGTCGGCTACGTAAAAATAACCTGATGATGCTTGACGGGAGCGGTGCGCCATCGACCAGTCAAGTGTGGGGTGTCGTCACCTATGTTGTGCAAGAGGCTGCGTGATGTATGCGCTCGTCGATTGCAACAATTTCTTCGTCAGTTGTGAACGGTTATTTCGGCCTGACTTGCTCGGCAAGCCGGTGGCCGTCCTCAGTAACAACGATGGCTGTTTCGTCGCGCGCAGCCAAGAAGTAAAAGACCTCGGCTTTCCGATGGGTGCGCCGCTGTTTACGTGGAAAAATGAGGTGAAAACGCACGGCGTCACACTATTTTCGGCCAATTTTGAGCTCTATGGCGATATCAGCGAGCGCATTGTCACATTGCTCACTGAGATAACGCCCCTCATCGAAGTCTATTCCATCGACGAATGTTTTCTCGACCTCTCCACGATTGCTCAAGGACAGACCTTGAGCAATCTGGCTCGAGGTGTGCGGGAGCGGGTGTGGCGAGAGGTAGGGGTGCCGGTGTCGATAGGGGTGGCGCCGACAAAGACGCTTGCAAAGGTAGCGAGTACCTATGCGAAGAAGCATGGCGGTGTATACGTCGTGGATGATGAGGTATGTCGTGAGCAGTTGCTCCGTGAATTACCGATCGAGGACATCTGGGGCGTCGGCTGGCGTACGGCACCAAAATTACGTGATCGCGGCATTTCGACAGCGTGGCAGCTCATATCTGCGTCGGATGCCTGGCTGCGCCAGCAATTCAACGTGACGGGTATGAATATGGTTGCCGAGTTGTGTGGTGAGGTACGGATACCGTTTGGCGATCGACACGATACGCGGAGGAGTATCATGTGCTCGAGGAGCTTTGGGCATCGGGTACGAGACTATCATCAGCTGGAAAGTGCACTCTCGACCTTTGCGGCACAAGCAGCAGCGCGTCTGCGCGCTCAAGACAGCGTGTCGCGGCATATCGTGGTGTTTCTCTCAGCCAATCGCCACGTCGAGGGGCAAAAGCGGGTATATCTGAGTACGATTGTGTCGCTACCCGAAGCGACGGCCGATACCGCTCGGATCATTAGTGGCGCGCTCGAAGGACTTGCACAGATCTATGATGAGCAATTTGCATATCAAAAAGCTGGCGTGACACTCGTTGGTATCGTGCCGCGTGAGCGCTGGCAACTCTCAATGCTCTCTGGTGAAACACGGCGTGATGAGCGGTCT